>JBAZOF010000198.1:0-5121 GCA_041648855.1 Sulfuritalea sp.
CCCAGAGCATGGCGCTGACGGCTACGATCAGGGCGATGCTGGACAAGGCAAACGGCAGGCGCGGATCGACGCCGCGCAGGCTCACCGTCAGGTAGGGCGCAATGGCGCCGGCGATGCCCATGCCGAGCAGCGTCAGCGTCGATACCCAAGGCAGTCTCGGCGTCGGCACATACTTGCCCAGCATCATCATGGGTGGTGCGCGCAGGGCCGAGGACGTCATGGCCCAGATCGCGATCAGCGCGAGGAACAGCACCGGCGAGCCCGACGGGGCGGCCAGGGGCAGCAGCAGGAAGGCGGCGCAGGAAATCGCCGTGACCACCACCAGCAACCGGCCGAGCCGACCCAGGGTGCGCGACACGCGGTCCGCGGCGACGCCGATGAAGAAATCCATGAACGTGAAAATCGCCTGGTCGGCCATCAGGATCCAGATCACCCACTTCTTCTCGATGCCGGCCTGCGCGGCGAGTTGCGGCAGGAAGATGACATACACCGTCCAGCAGGTGACGAAGAGGAACTGGACCGCCGCGAAGTAGATGCCGACGCGGGTCATTGGCGGATCAGGCGCCTGGCGTCGCCACGTGGCGATCGCAATGATCGGCGATCGCCGTCGCCAGGCGCGGCATCAATGCGCTCGGAAAGTCGTGGCCCATGCCATCGATCACCAGCAAGGACGCGCCGGGAATGTTCTGCGCGGTGTCGCGGCCGGCGGCGAGAGGCACCAGCGGGTCGGCGGCGCCGTGGATCACCAGGGTCGGCGCGGCGATGGTGCGCAGCAGCTTGCGCCGATCGCCCGAGGCAATGATGGCCAGCAACTGGCGTGCAACACCTGCCGGATCGTAGGCGCGGCGCACGCTTGCGCCGATGCGGCTGCGCAGTTCTTCGTGCGTCGACGGATAACCGGGGCTGCCGATCACGCCGAACATCTCGACCAGATGATCGATCACCGATTCGGGGTCCTTCGGATCGGCGGGCCGCGTCAGCAGCACCTTGCGCGCCGGCTTGGACGGTTTCGAGACTTTGCGGTTGCCGGAGGACGACATGATCGACGTCAGGCTCAGCACGCGCTGCGGAAATTTTGCTGCCAGCACCTGCGCGATCATGCCGCCCATCGAGGCGCCGACGATGTGGGCGCGGGCTATGCCGAGCTTGTCCATCAGGCCGACGGTGTCGCCGGCCATGTCTTCCAGCGTATAGGGCGTGCGCACCGGCAGGCCGAGCGCCGAGGCGGCCATGGCCAGCAAGAGGTTGGCGCGCTTCTTCCCGGGCGCGCGTCCTGAGAGTCCGCAATCGCGATTGTCGAAACGGATCACGCGATAGCCGCGCGCCACCAGGGCCTGACAGAAGTCGTCGGGCCAGGCCATCAGCTGCATGCCGAGACCCATGATGAGCACGATGGCCGGATGCGACGGGTCGCCGAGCGACTCGTATTCGATGTGCAGCGGCGCGCCGCTCATGCCCGATGCGCCGCGGCGCGGGGAGCCGCCTTGCGCCGTCGCGCTTTCGGCACCGCCGCGACTGCCTTGCGCGGCGCGGCCTCGATCGCGGCCACCCGCGGCCTGCGTCGCGCAGCGGGACGCACCAGCGACAGGTATTCCTTGAAGCTCTCGCGCAGGCACTGGGCGAAGACTTCGGGATCGGGCAACTGCTCGTAGCAGGCGGTAATCGAGATGACGATCATGTCGCTGTAGCTGGTCACCGAGAACACCAGCCCCATGCCATCGGCAATCGGCATGATCGCCGACAGGTAGGTGAGCCGCGCGCCGTGCAGATAGAGCGGCACCTGCGGTCCGGGCACGTTGGTGATGGCGCAGTTGGCCAGCGGCGCCCAGTCGCCGAGCACCGTCGAGGCTGAGCGCAGCAGCTTGCTGGCGACGGCGATCGCGGCCGAAGGCGCGCGTTGCGCGAGGTCGGTCAGTTCACGGGCGCTGACGGCTTGCGCCATGATGTCGGAGGACGAACTGGTCTCCTGAATCGCGGCCAGGCGTTCCACCGGGTCGACGACGTCGGTGCCGAGCGCGACGCGCACCCAGGAAAAATTCGCGTCGCCGTCGCCGCGCACGGCGATCGGCGCCGCCGCGACCAGGCTCTCGTCGGGCAGTTCGCCCTGCATGTCGAGGTAGCGCCGCAAGCCGCCGGCGCAGACGGCCATCACCACGTCATTGACCGTGGCGCCGGGAACCAGCGTGCGTATGGCCTTGAAATCCTTCAGTGCGAAGCGGCGCGTTTCGAACACGCGATGCGGCGAAACTTCGCTGTTGAAGCGCGTCATGGGAAATTCGTGCGGCTCCCCGAGGAATTCGCCGACGAAGATCTTTGCGGCGGACTTCAGCGTGGTCCAGCTGCGCGCCAGCGGCTGCGCCATGCGCAGCGGAAAGGTGGCGACATTGACGCCGGCGCGGACCAGGAGGTTCAGGTTACCCGGGGCCGGCTCGGGAAACCACGGCGCGGGCGGCGCAGGCGGGGCCGAGTCGGGCGAGAAGTCGTGCAGCAGCGTGGTGATTTCGTTGCCGTGCGCGACGTCGATCGCGGCATGGTGAACCTTCAGCAACACGGCGAAGCTGCCCACCGGCAGATCGAGGAAGCTGTCCAGCCCCTCGATCACATACATTTCCCACAGCGGGCGCTGCAGGTCGAGTGGGCGGGCGTGGATGCGCGCGGCCTGGATGCAGAACTGGCGCCAGTCGCCGGGCTTGGGCAGCGCAATGTGGCGGACGTGGTATTCGATGTCGAAGCTCTCGTCCTCGATCCAGTACGGGTAGTCGAGATCCAGCGGCACGCGCAGGATCTTCTGGCGGAAGACCGGCAACTGGCCGAGGCGGCTCTCGACATGCGCGAGGATCTGCTTGAAGCGCACGATGCCGCCGGGCGCCGTGGACTGGTCGTAGATGTGCAGCAGCGTGACGTTCGAGTTGGCGTGGGCACTGTCGGTGTAGATGTATGCGGCGTCGTGTTCGCTGAGTTGTCGCATGGGTGTCTTCCGGTGGGATTTCAGGCCGCGGGCAAGTGCAGTTCATCATGCGCCGAACCGGTGCTCATGCGCCAGACGCGCCCGAGCAGGCCCTGCGGGCGGAACGGCTGCCACTCGCCTTCCGGCTGCGCCAGACGGTCGGCGACGATGGCCAGCACGATGCCGTTGAAGCCGAGGCCGAGATGGCTGCCGGGCACCTGGATGTTCTCGTGGAAGGCCGGGTCGCCGTCGATGGTGGCCTCCTGCGGCGGCACCACGCCGTCGCCCAGCGAATACAGGCAGCTGGTCGGTATCGCCAGCCGGCGCCGTTCGCGCAGCGTCTTGGCGCGCGGCTGCATCACGTGCGCCGCGGCGCCGAGGCGATGCGATACCAGCCGGTAGAGCGCCTTGATCGCCGGCGGCGACTGGCTGCCGGCGGCATCGACGCTGACCGGGCTGCCCAGCGTGATGATCGAGCGCACGCAGTCGAGCGTGCTTTCGGCGCCGTACAGCGAAAACACGCCACCCAAACTCCAGCCGACCAGGCTCACCTTGCGTCCGGTGACATGGTGCAGGTAGCGGATCTTCTGCGGCAGGGCGCTGGCGTGCTTGCTGCGAAAACCGAGGTTGCGCCCGAGGCCCCAGGTGTGCACCTCGTAGCCCTTGCGTTGCAGGAACAGCTTCAAGGCGATCAGCGATTTTTCGTCAGCCATGAAGCCGGGCAGCAGCAGCACCGGATGGCCGTCGCCGCGCGGCGCTTCGATCAGCAGCGGCAGGGAGGCCGGCAGCAGCGCCATTTCGAGCAGGGCGCGCGGCTCCAGCATCGAATGCACGGCGCGGGGCGAGCCGACGTGGGCGTGGCGGGCAACGGTGCGGCGTGTGGGCATATCAACCTTCACAATTTTGCGGCGGCGGCTTTGCGGGATGCTCTGGGCGGTTTCTGCGTGCGCTGCTTCAGTTCCTCGAAGGCGTCGAGAAAGTCGTCCGCCAGCTCGCGCGCATCGGGCACCGCACAGCGGGCGACGACAAATCCGAGGCATAAATTACCAGCATAGCTCATCAGGGTAATGTTGAGACCGACGCCATGCTCGACGATGGACAGCGGCCAGTAGCCGGTCATGCGCAAGCCGTCGACATAGAGCGGCACCGGGGGCCCCGGCACGTTGGAAACCAGCACGTTGGCCAGCACCGGCAGCGTATCGACCACCCCGCTGCGGCCATACAGCGAGGCCAGCGCGCCGAGCAGCCAGGGCACGCCGATCAGCGGGATATCGGTCGGTATGACCGACTTCGCCTGCCGCGCGACGGCCTTGGTGGCGCCCGCCGAATCGCGAATCGCGCGCAGGCGCTTCAAGGGATCGGCGACATTGCTCGCCAGGCTGACCAGGCTCAGCGTGGCCTGGGTGCGCATCTCGGTATTGCCCTGCTCGCGCAGCGAGATCGGCATCGAGGCGATCAGCGACTTGCGCGGCAGCGAGGCATTGCGCTTCAGGTAGCGGCGCAGGGCGCCGCTGCATAGCGCCAGCACGACGTCATTGACCGTCGCGTCGTTCGCCTCGGCAATCGCCTTGAGTTCGGCGCGCGGCACCGCCGCCGTGGCGAAGCCGCGCTCGGGCGTGATGGCGACGTTGAAGGCGGTGCGCGGACCGAAGGAAATGCTGCGCTTCAATTCGCCGAAATCCGCCGCGTGTTCCGTTCCCGCCTTGCCGCGCGCACGGCCGGAGGAACTCGTTACGATGCCTGCCAGGGTACGCACCACACCGGGCAGTTCGCGCACCAGCTTGACGTACTGCGCGGCATCGTGGCGAAAGGCCGCGGCGACCAGCGCCAGCGTGCCGGGTTTGGCGGCCGCCGGCTTTGCCCCGGACACGGAACGCGCCCTGCGCTTCGGCGCCGGCACGACATCCGGCGAGGTGTCGAACAGGGCGCCGGCCAGCGCGACCCCGGCCTGGCCGTCGAGCATGGCGTGGTGGATCTTGAAGTAGTAGGCCTTCTCGCCCGTGGCGAGGCCTTCCAGCACGTACAGCATCCACAGCGGGCGCGAGCGGTCGAGCAGTTCGGCATGCAGATCGGCCACCACCGCCTCGAGCTGCGCCCAACTGCCGGGCTTCGGCAGGCGCACACGGCGGATGTGATGGACGAGATCGATCTCGTCCTGGACCCAGACCGGGTTC
>JBAZOF010000199.1:0-5094 GCA_041648855.1 Sulfuritalea sp.
TGCAAACGGCCGGCAAGGTGCGCATGAGCACCGTCGCCGCACCACACGAAGGGCTCGGCGTCGAATGCTATGCGTGGTCGTCTTCGCCGCTGCGGCGCTATTGCGACCTGGTCAACCAGTGGCAACTGATTGCCTTGCTGCACAACGAGGCGCCACCATTCCCGCCGAAGTCGGCCGACCTGCTGGCGGCGATGCGCGACTTCGAACTGACCTACGCCGCCTACGCCGAGTTTCAGCGTGGCATGGAACGCTACTGGTGCTTGCGCTGGCTGCTGCAACAGGGCCGGCAGGTGGCGCTGGCACACGTGCTGCGCGAATCCCTGGCGAGGCTCGACGCCATTCCGCTGGTATTGCGCGTTCCATCCTTGCCCGAGCTGCCACGCGGCGCACGCGTGCAGCTCAGCATCGACGGCATCGACCTGCTGGAAGCCGAGTTGCGGCCCCGCTACCTCGAACTGGCCCCCGAATTGGCAGCCAATACCGGCCCTGATGAAGCGTTCGACGGTGAAGAGGGCGAGAATCCCGCAGAGTAAAATCGACGGGCTTATGTCCAGCCTGTCACGCCTCTCCTGGCCTTCACTGCCACCCATCCCGTTGCCGGCGTTTCTCGCCGCAATGGATGCGCCGCGGCGCAACCTGACGCTGGCAATTGGCGCATCGCTGCTGCTGCACGCGATGCTGCTCGCGGTCCGCTTCACGCCGCCGGACTTCATCGACAAGATGCGCGAACGGGCGCTCGACGTCATCCTGGTCAACAGCAAGAGCAAGACCCGACCAACCAAGGCGCAGGCCAAGGCGCAAACCAACCTCGATGGCGGCGGCAACACCGAGGAGAACGTCCGAGCCAAGACGCCGCTGCCGCCCTCGCCGAATACCAGGGAAGGCACCGATCTGATCGAGGCGAAGCGTCGCGTCGTCGAGCTCGAGGCGCAACAGCAGAAGATGATGACACGCCTGAAGAGCGAAAAAACCGTCAACGCGGACCGCACCCGGACCAACCCGACACCGGCACCCGAGCCGGTTCCCTCCGGCGCCGATCTTGCCAGCAGCGCGCTGGCCATCGCCCGCATCGAAGGCCAGATCGCCCGCCAGATCGAGGAATACAACCAGCGGCCACGCAAGAAATTCATCGGCGCCCGGGTTGAGGAATACCGTTTCGCCCAGTACGTGGAGGACTGGCGGCAGAAAATCGAGCGCATCGGCAACCTGAATTATCCCGCCGCCGCCAAGGGCCGCCTCTACGGCAGCCTGGTGCTGACCGTGGTCATCAAGTCCAATGGCGACCTCGATCGCGTCGAAGTCAGCCGCTCCTCCGGACAGAGCCTGCTCGATGACGCCGCGCGCCGCATCGTGCAGATGGCCTCGCCCTATGCCGCCTTCCCGGAGTCGATCCGGCGCGATACCGACGTGCTCGAAATCACCCGCACCTGGACCTTCACCAACGCAGACCGCCTGCGTTCGGATTGAGGACCCCGCGATGACTGACCGTTACGCCGTGTTCGGCAACCCCATCGGCCACAGCAAGTCGCCCCGGATCCATGCCCTGTTCGCGGCGCAGACCGGGCAGGACATCAGCTACCAGGCCATTCTCGCCGAGCGGAACGGCTTCGCCGCAGCGGTCAATGCCTTCATCGCCGCGAGTGGGGGCCTCGCCAAGGGCGCCAACGTCACCGTGCCGTTCAAGGAGGAGGCCTTTCGCCTCGCCACACGGCGCACTCCCCGTGCCGAAGCCGCCGGCGCCGTTAATACCCTGAGCTTCGACGCCGACATCATCACCGGCGACAACACCGACGGCGCCGGGCTGGTGCGCGACCTGACGAACAATCTCGGCTGCGATCCGGCCGGACGCCGCATCCTGCTGCTGGGCGCAGGCGGTGCCGCGCGCGGCGTAATCCTGCCGCTGCTGCTGGAAGGCCCGACCGAACTGGTGATCGCCAATCGCACCGAAGAGACCGCCGCGCGCCTCGCCCTGGAGTTTGCCGATTCGTTCGCCCGCCTGCCGGGCTGCGCCGTAACGGTCAAACCCGACGGCATGGGCTTTGCGGGCCTCGCCGGGCGGCAATTTGACCTGGTCATCAACGCCACCTCGGCCGGCCTCAGCGGCGATGCATTACCCTTGCCGGCTGGCGTGTTTGCGCCGCGCTGCGTCGCCTACGAGATGGTCTATGGCCGCGAAACGGCTTTCATGGCTCAGGCGCGGGCGGCGCGGGCGCGGGTCGCCGACGGCCTCGGCATGCTGGTCGAGCAGGCGGCCGAGGCCTTCTTCATCTGGCGCGGCGTGCGCCCGCGCACGGCACCCATACTCGCGGCCATCAGGGAATGAGGCCCGCACCACGCTGGCTCAAAATCGGGCTCGCAGCCCTCGCCGGTCTGCTCCTGCTCTGGCAGGGCTGGTACTTGGGCTGGGTGATCTGGTGGAAATGGGCGAATCCCGGCATGACCAGCTTCCAGAGCCAGCGCCTCGACGAAGCGCGGCAGAAGAACCCGAAGGCCGAACTCAAGCGCCAGTGGGTGCCTTACGAGAAAATCTCGGTGAATCTGAAACGTGCCGTCATCGCCGCCGAGGACGACAAGTTCATCGATCACGAGGGCTTCGACTGGGAAGGCATTCAGAAGGCGCTGGAAAAGAACCAGAAGAAGGGCAAGGTCGTCGCCGGCGGCTCCACCATCTCCCAGCAACTGGCGAAGAATCTGCTGCTGTCTCCGACCAAGTCCTTCCTGCGCAAGGGTGAAGAAGCCATCATCACGGTCTGGATCGAGCTCCTCTGGGACAAGCGGCGCATCCTCGAGGTCTATCTCAATGTCGTCGAATGGGGCGATGGCGTATTCGGCGCCGAAGCCGCCGCGCGGCGCTATTTCGGCATTCCGGCTGCCCAGCTCGGGGTGGAACAGGCCGCGCGCCTCGCGGTCATGCTACCCGCGCCGCGCCGCTATGAACGCAACCCCTGGTCGGCCTACATGGACGGCCGCACGCAACTGATTGTCGGCCGCATGTCAAGCGCCGAAGTGCCGCCGTAATACAATGGGACGCTTCTTCAAGGACCGCCATGACTGAACCGACCAGCGCCGAGCGCGACCAGACAGCACAGCACGACGATGTGCAGGAAAGCCTGCGCGAAGTCCAGATGTTGCTGGCGCGCCAGAAGCGGGTGGAAGATCTGGTGCATCGGCAGGAAATGCCGCGCCACGATCTGGTCGAGAACCTGGTGCACAAGCAGCATCTGGCCGAACTGCGCAACAAGCTCGCGCAGATGGATCCGGCCAGCATCGCCCGCATCCTTGAGGCTCTGCCGCAGGACGAATGCCTGCTGGTCTGGGAGATGGTGGCGCCCGACCGTGGCAGCGCGATTCTCGACGAGCTTTCCGAAGCCGTCAGCGAAACGCTGGCGGCAACCCAGGCCTACCATCGAAAGCCAATCATGCTGAACGCATTCGAACTGCACAACGGGCGTTTGCGGCAGATCCCGGTGGAAAGCCGCGAGGAACTTGCCGCGACCAAGCCGATCTGGGTCGACCTGATTGCGCCTTCGGGCGAAGAGCGCAAATGGATAGCCGAAATCTTCGGTCTGGTCCTGCCTGACATCGACGACCTCACCGACCTCGAGGAATCCGCGCGCTTCTACATCGAGGAAAACGGCGAAGTGCACATGCACTCCGACTTCCTGCTCGACAAGGAAGATGAATCGCGCAACGTGACGGTGGCCTTCATCCTGCACCAGAACATCCTGTTTTCGATGCGCGACGAGGAGCTGCCGGTGTTCCGTTTGCAGCGCCTGCGCGCCCGGATCCAGCCCGGCATGGTGTCGGAAGGCAAGGATGTGCTGCTCGACCTCTACGCCGCCGATGTCGAATACTCCGCCGATGCGCTCGAAGACGTCTACGCCCAGTTGGAAGCCGTCGGCCGCAAGGTGCTCAGCACGCAGATGACCGACGAAGAAGCCGGTTCCATCCTGGCCGACATCGCTCAGGAGGAAGACCTCAACGGACGCATCCGGCGCAACGTCCTCGACACGCGCCGCGCCCTGTCCTTCCTGATGCGCGGTCGCCTGCTGGCGCCGAACCAGCACGAAGACGCACGCGCGATCCTGCGCGACATTGAGTCGCTGGACGGGCACACGGCCTTCATCTTCAACAAGATCAACTTCCTGATGGATGCCGTGGTCGGCTTCATCAACATCAACCAGAACAAGATCATCAAGATCTTTTCCGTGGCGTCGGTGGCGCTGCTGCCGCCGACCCTGATCGCCAGCATCTACGGGATGAACTTCAAGAGCTGGTTTCCCGAACTGGAATGGCAGTACGGCTATCCGTTCTCACTGGCGCTGATGCTGGTTTCAGTCGCGGTGCCGTTTGCGATCTTCCGCCACAAGGGCTGGCTGCGTTAATCGGACAAGAATTTCAGGCCGAGTATGCCGGCCACGATCAGGCCAATCGACACCAGACGTGCGACCTCGCGCGATTCACCGAACAACAGCATTCCCACCACGGCCGTGCCGACCGCGCCGATGCCGGTCCATACCGCGTAGGCCGTGCCGACCGGCAGCACCTTCAGCGACCAGGCGAGCAGGATGACGGAGGCAGCCATGGCTGCCAGGGTCCACGCGCTCGGGATCAGCCGGGTGAAGCCTTCGGTGTATTTGAGGCCGATCGCCCAGACAATCTCGCACAGGCCGGCGACCAGCAGCACGATCCAGGCAGCGGCAGGACTGAGTACCGGCATTCCGTATCCCTATCGCCGTGCCGCCAGCGCCGACTTTAGTGGCCGGCGAAAATCGCGTCGGCCGCCGCTATCGTCGCCGCGATATCGGCATCGGTATGCGCCGCCGACACAAAGCCCGCCTCGAACGCCGAAGGCGCCAGATAGAAACCGGCATCGAGCATGGCGTGAAAGAATCGATTGAAGGCCTCCTTGTCGGACGCCATCACTTCGGCATAAGACGTCGGCGGCGCGGGGGCGAAGTAAAGCCCGAACATGCCGCCCACGGACTGCGCGGAAAAACTTACGCCGTGCCGCCTGGCTGCAGCAGTGAGCCCATCGACCAGCGCCCGCGTCTTCGCCGCCAGCGCTTCGTGGAAGCCGGGCGCCGCGATCTT
>JBAZOF010000200.1:0-4991 GCA_041648855.1 Sulfuritalea sp.
GTGGGCGCGGTCGAGAAGTAGCCGATAAAGGCGGCGAAGGCGCCATAAAGGATGATCTGGCCGACGATGGCGGCGGGTTTAGCCATGATGTGGTGTTCTCCGATGATATGCGGGGGGTCTGCTGCTGGCGACCGTCTGTGTTTCGAGTTGGGTTCTGAATTCGTTCACGGCCGCGGCCAGTCTTTCGCCCTCGGCGCGGGATGCATAAATCAGTCGCAGCCGGTCTTGCGGGACGAGGCTGCGCAAATGCGGTTCGCGCCGGTGGGCAAGGCGCTCCTGCGTCCATTCCATGCCGAGGCGGAAATCGCAGCCGCCGTCCCGACAGCCGGTGACGACGATGCCATCGACGCCGCTGCGCAGCGCATACTCAATGAAGGATGGCGGCAGCATGCCGGTGCAGATCAGACTGATCACGGCGGTGTTCGTTGCGGCCAGACCCCTCACATCGGCTCCCTTGTCGCAGCCGAAGACGACCAGCCTGGTCGTGCCGCTCAGCTTGGCGAGTTGGGCTTCGAGGTGCTGGCGCATGACATCGACGGGTTGCTGGGGCATGTCGATGCCGGTCACCAGCCTTTGCTGGCTGCGAAACGGCGTCGATGAAGGGCAGGAACCCGCGCAAATGCCGCAGCCGGCACACAGGTCGGGATCGACGACGGCGATCTTGTGGCCAGGCTTGTGCGGATGAATCGCCATGGTGACTGCCTCGTAGGGGCAATCGGCGTGGCAGCGGCTGCAGCCGTTGCAATTGGCGGCATCGACCACCGCGATCGGTTGCGCCTTGGGATGGGGCAGAAACGGCAGGGCGAAGAGCAGGATCGTGGTGCCGAATATCAGGGTCCACATCGCCGCGGGCGAGGTGATGTCGGTCAGCGGATGGATGAACAGGAGGAACCAGTCCAGTCTCATTTCGGTCGGAGCCAAGGCCAGATCGGCGGGCGCATCGCTCAACGCCGGCTTGATCAGGGCCAGTACGAGAAAGCCGGCCAGGGTCGCCAGCATGACTCGCCGTGAAGGCAGGTAGTCCACCCGGCTGATGCGATTGACATGAGCCCAGAGACCGAGGATCAGCATCAGCGGCATTGCGATGTGGATGAAGATCACCACGGTAAAAAAGCGGTCGCTGATCGAGTCGGGCGCGAGAAAGTTGCGCACCGCCGGCGAGCTGAAAATCGGCAGCCAGTCGAGCAGTTCAGTTGTGGCGATGGCGGAAAACTGCGCCAGTCGGTCCCAGACGATCCAGTAGCCGCCGATGCCCGAGATATACGCAAACCAGATCAGAGGCACTCCGGTGACCCATGAATAGAGGCGGAAGCCATGGTAGCGGCCGTATGCCCACTCCCGGACCAGATGCAGCATCATGACCAGCACGAAGGCGTCCGAGGCGTAGCGGTGCAGGCTGCGCAGTATGCCGCCGAGATACCACTGCTCCTGCGACAGGTAGCCGATCGAACTGTAGACTCCCTCGATGCTGGTATCCAGCACCGTATAGAGATAAAGCCCGGTAGCGACGAGTATCCAGAGGAAATACAGACCCAGCGCGCCCAGATGGCGCAGTGGATTGTCGGCGCCGCCGAAATAAGCATCGAACAGATTCTCGATGCGCTCGAAGAGAGTTTGCGCGCTGCCGCGCAGAACTGCATGCATGCTCGCCTTGGGGTCCGTAACGTCGGTACTGGTTGACTACGGCCGACTATTAGCAGTTGATGATATTCAAGTCGGAAGATTTCCGACTTGACTCGAATCAATCCGATTGAATCTTGTCCTTGCGGCGACTTCTCGTGAAGCTCAAGGCTATCCAGAGCATGAAGATCATGAAGCTGATGAAACCCGCGATCTCGAAATACAGCGCGTAGTTGGTGCGGTATTTGCCGCTGATCGGATCGTAGACCGAGCAGAGGATCCTGACGCGGTCGATAATTTCTTCCAGCGTACCGGTCTGCGGCGGAATGGGGGCGCCGGTGACCATGGCCTTGAGCGGTTCGGCCAGGTCTGCGGCGGTGAACTGTTCCCCATAGATCTGCCGGACGATGTTGCCGGAGGCATCGACGATGGTGACCTGGTTCATGTGGTCGAAACCGGCGCTGGTGGCGACGTAGCTGAAACCGAAGTTCTGCGTCAGTTCGTCGACGATGGCCGCTGCCGGGCTGAGGAATTCCCAGTTGGGCAGATGGATGCCGTACTGGGTGGCGAAGATCTTCATCGCCTGGGGTGAATCGAAGGGCTGGTTGAAGCCGATGCTGACGATGTTGAAACGGTCGGCTCCGAGGACGCTGACCGTGGTCTCGACGGCTTTTTGCAGGTTCTTCGTGGTGGTGGGGCAGACGTTGAAGCACGCGGTATAGATGAAGTTGACCAGCAGCGGCTTGCCGCGATACTTGGCAAGCGGTGTCGGCCGACCCTCGCGATCGAGCAGAACATGATCGCCGACCGGCTTGCCGATCACGCTTTGCGACAACTGCAGCGCCGTCTTTTCGTCGAGCGTGGTGAGCGTCAGTCCGGTGCGATCGCCTTGGGGACGTTCGGCGAGTTTGGGTCCCGGTGCCTTGTCTGCGGAGTGGGCGCAGCTGGCGCCGATGACAAATGCTGCCGCGAGTGCGGCACGAACGAAATGACGGATCACGGGGGCTGCCTGACTAGAAACGAGCGTCGATGATTGCAGCGGTGAGTACCAGAGTCAACTGAGCCAGCGAGGCGTGGAAGCACGACATGGCTGTTTTACGGTTGGTGTTCCGCACCAGGCGCCATGCCTTCTGGATGAAAAGGAAGCCGCCGATAGCCGCCCCGGCAAAGTAGATCGCGCCTAGGCCGAAGGCCAGCGGCAGCAATGTGGCTGCGACCAGCAGCAGGGTGCTGCCGAATATCGCCTTGGCCGCACGATGGTCGCCGACCACCACGGGCAGCATCGGCACGCCGGCTGCGGCGTAGTCGTCGCGGTAGGCAATCGCCAGACTCCAGAAGTGCGGCGGCGTCCACAGGAAGAGCACGAAGGCGAGGGACAGCGGTACCGCACCGACCTGCGGGTCGACCGCCGTTGCGCCGGCCAGCACGGCCCAGCTGCCGGCCAGTCCGCCGAACACGATGTTGAGCCAGGTGCGGCGCTTGAGCCACACCGTATAGACGATGGCGTAGAAGAAGGCACCGAGGAAGGTGAATAGCGCGGCCCAGGCATTCAGCGCGAGCCAGGCGGCGGCGACCGAGATTGCCATCAGGCCGAAGATGACCACCAGCCAGACCGGACCGTGCCGGACTTCGCCGGTGGCGAAGGGCCGGTTGCGGGTGCGCGACATCAGCGGGTCGGTGTCGTGCTCGTAATACTGGTTGAAGGCGCCGGCGCTGGCAGAGGAAACCAGCACGGCGAGCGTCAGCGTGATCAGCTGCACCAAAGTCAGGCTCGGGCCGGTGCTGACCGATAAGCCGGCCAGGGCGGTAAAGGTGATGACGACGCCGATGCGCAGTTTGAACACTCCCATGATTGCACGGAAGGGAATGCCGGTCGTTCTTGTGGGGCGCAGCGTCGATTCCATTGAGTGTCTGTGGGTTGGTCTCGTTGTAATTTTTGTCACTGTTGAAACCTGCTTGAATCGAGCCTGTTTGCCAGGCCCGATTCAGGCAGGTTCCCCGCACCGCGTGCGGGGAACCCCTGGGGCTGAGTTTAGCTGAGACCCCAGACTTCGGACAGGTACTTCCAGTTCACGAAGTAGTAGAGGACGAAGCAGACCAGCAAGGTCATTGCCAGGACCACGGTACCCGGGACGGTAGTGTGCTCCTCGCTGCCGGTGTGGGAGGCGCTGGCTGCAGCGCTCTGGTCCGGAATCGGCACCGGCTTGTCGTGGGTCGCGCCGCCGTCGAGCTTCTTGCCGAACAGCAGGGAACCGACTACCAGCAGAATCCACAGGCCGCCGCCGATGACCGCGATCACGCCGAAGATGCCGGTGAGACCCATCATCAGGTAAGCCGCGCCCGGCCATTCATACTGGAACGGTGCGCCCGAGAAGGCCATGTCCCAGTGGCGGCGCGATACGCCGAGGGTGCCGGCGCCCATCATCACCAGCGACAGCACGATCATGCTGAGGCCGTAGAGGTAGGGCTGGATCTGGCACAGCTTCGGGAAGATCATTTCGCGCTTGAACAGCGTCGGCACCAGCAGGTAGGTGATCGCCATGAAGGCCAGCGTGGTACCGACGACGACCGTGGCGTGGAAGTGGCCCGGGACGTAGAAGGTGTTGTGCATCAGCATGTTGATCTGCTCGGTGCCCAGCACGACGCCGGAGATGCCGCCGATGAAGCCGAAGCCGACCAGGGAAATGAACATGCCCGAGAACACCGGATTGCCCCAGGGTGCCTTGCGCAGCCACTCGAACAGGCCGTTGTTGAAGCCCTTCTTGCGCTGCGCTGCTTCGATTGCGCCCGGAACCGTGAAGCCGTGGATCATCGAGGCCAGTACCGCGAAGTACATGAAGTAGGAGGTGTTCAATACCTTCCACTCCGCGCTCATGCCCGGGTCGGACAGCAGGTGGTGCGCGCTGGCCAGTTGCAGGAACAGGATGTAGAGCAGGAAGGCGAAGCGCGAGACTTTCTCCGACAGCGGCTTGGCGCCGAAGGCCACGGCAGCGACCAGATACCAGATCGAGACGTGGGCGGCGACGTTGATCTGCTGCGAGGAGTGACCCAGCGCCCACCACACCATGCGATACAGCTGGGCGTCGATTTCCTTGATCCAGCCCATGGACCAGGCGAAGGTCGGGATCAGGATCGCGGCGCCCGAGGCGATGGTGAATACGGCGATGATCGCTGCCGTCATGGCGCCGAAGGTGACCAGCGGCAGTGAGCCGGTATAGGTCTTCTCCCTCTTCGCCACCACCAGGGTGCCGAAGAACACGCCGCAGCCGATCAGCGCACCCACCGCAAAGAGGATGATGCCGAGGTAGAAATGCGGCGCGGCCTGCATCGGCACGTAGGAGGTGAACATCACGCTCGAGCCGCCCTGGAAG
>JBAZOF010000201.1:0-4989 GCA_041648855.1 Sulfuritalea sp.
CGCGAGGCGGCGGGTTTCGGCGACGGCGGTGCTGCGCTGGCCCTTGGCCTCGTCGATGGCGGCGGCGAGCTCCTTGAGGCGGCTGCGCTGAGTTTCGAGGTCGGCTTCCTGCTCGATGCGCGCCTGTTCCTTTTCCAGATAGCCGTGTTTGGAGATGAAGTTCTTCGCCACCAGACCCTTGAAGTCCTCGGCACGCTGGCGGGCGATGGGTGCGGTCTGTTCGAGCTTCTTGACGATCTCCTGGGTCGAGCGGCGCTCGGCTTCGCGCTTGGCGACTTCGGCGTCGATACGGGAAATGCGGGCTTGGTATTCGCCGTACTGGCCGTCGAGGATGCGCTGCTCTTGCGCGATGCGCTCAATTCCAATACCTGCGCCGATACCGGCGGGAGCGTCGACGCGCGGCGGCTTGCCGGAGGTAAGCGCCACCAGCAGTCCTCGGGCGCGGGCGGCTTGTAGCCTGGCCGTGGTCAGGTCGTTGGCAGTGCGCGTGCTGTCGGCCTGGGCCATGGTGGCGTCGAGTTCGACCAGCACCTGGCCGGCCTTGACGGCCTGGCCGTCGACGACATGAATGGCCTTGACGGCGGCGGTCTCGATCGGCTGGATGAGTTTGCTGCCTTCGTTGGGCACGATCTTGCCCTGCGCCGTGGCGACCACGTCGATCTTGCCGAAGATGGCCCACAGTACCGCGATGAGTGCGAAGGCCATCAGCAGCCAGGCGACGATGCGGGGTGCGGGGGAGACCGGGGTTTCCTGCAGTTCGAGGGCGGCGGGGAGGAATTGCGCTTCGTGCGGCAGGCGCGGCGGCGGGTCGAGCTCTTTGCGGATTTTCCAGACGTGGCTGAAGATCGTGGCGTAGCGCTTGAGCAGATCGAGGGTGGCTTGCAGGCGGAGGGTAAGGGCTTGGGTCATGACTTTGTCCCGGGCCCTTCCTTCGACGGGCTCAGGACGATCGGAACGACGGGCTCAGGGCGAACGGGGGATCGCGCCAGACGTGATACTTCGGCCCAATTACCGCTGATCATTGCTTCCTTCTTCTTGCGACCCCAACCCTTGATTTGCTGCTCCGAGGCCAGGGCTTCTTCGCGTGTGGCGAAGTCTTGCGAGAAGACGCATTCGACAGGGCGGCGATTGAACGTATAGCAGCTCGGAATGGCGCCCGAGGAATGTTGGGCGATCCTGCTTTCCAGGTTATCCGTGTGGCCCGTGTAATAACTGCCGTCGGAACAGCGGAGGATGTAGACCCAGAAGCTCATTGCATCTCCTTGTCCAGTCCTTCGCACGGCCCTTCGACGGGCTCAGGGCGAACGGAGGTTTGAGGCTCAGGGCGAACGGGGGTTTGAGGCTCAGGGCGAACGGGGGTTTGAGGCTCAGGGCGAACGGAGGTTTGAGGCTCAGGGCGAACGGAGGTTTGTCGAGCATCTGAGCGAAGGGAGGGTTGCCGTTCGTGGTGAGCCTCCGACGAAATCGAGGTTTGCCGTTCGTGGTGAGCTTGTCGAACCACCAACCGCCCTTCCTTCGACAGGCTCAGGACGATCGGAAAGACGGGCTCAGGGCGAACGGGGCATTCCGCATTTGGCGATATACGCGTGTTCATCGTTTACCCCTGCTGCAGCCGATGCAGCCGCGAGTAATGCCCCGCTTCATGCCGCAGCAGCTCGGCATGGCTGCCCTGCTCGACGATCTGGCCGCGGTCGAGGACGATGATGCGGTTGGCGTCGCGCACGGCGGATAGACGGTGCGCGATGATCAGCACGGTGCGGCCCTTGCAGATCGCCTTCATGTTGTTCTGGATGATGCGTTCGGATTCGTAGTCGAGCGCGCTGGTGGCTTCGTCGAAGATCAGGATGCGCGGGTTGCCGATCAGGGCGCGGGCGATGGCAATGCGCTGGCGCTGGCCGCCCGAGAGCGTCGAGCCGTGTTCGCCGACCAGGGTGTCGTAGCCTTCGGTCAGTTCCAGGATGAATTCGTGCGCGCCGGCCAGCTTGGCGGCGGCCATTACGGCCTCGATCGGCAAGCCAGGGTCGGCCAGCGCGATGTTGTCGCGGATGCTGCGGTTGAACAGCATGTTCTCCTGCAGTACGACGCCGATCTGGCGGCGCAGGCTGGAACTGTCGGCCATCGCCAGATCGATGCCATCGACCAATACGCGGCCGCGTTCGGGCAGGTAAAGCCGCTGCGCCAGCTTGGCCAGCGTGCTCTTGCCCGAGCCGGAGCGGCCGACGATGCCGATCACCTCGCCGGGGGCGATGTCGAGGCTGATGCCGCGCAGCACTTCCGGGCCGTCGGGGCGGTAGCGGAATACGACATCGTCGAACTCGATCCTGCCGGCCAGCGGCGGCAGCGTTGTACCCGAACGTACACCCTGGCCACCCTGCCCGCCTGACCTGGCCAACTCGGTACGAGTATTGAGGATGTCGCCCAGGCGCTGCACCGAGATGCCGGTCTGCTGGAAATCGGTCCATAGCTGCGCCAGGCGCATGACCGGCGTCGCGACCCGGCCGGCGAGCATGTTGAAGGCGATCAACTGGCCGAGGCTCAGGCTGCCGTCGATCACCAGGCGCGCGCCCAGCCACATGGTGACCAGCGTCACCAGCTTGCCGATCAAGGAAACGCCTTCGTGCGCCAGGGTGCCCAAGGTCGCGGTGCGAAATCCGGCGGCGACATAGGCGGCCACCTGGTTGTCCCAGCGGCGGATCATTTGCGGCTCGACGGCCATGGCCTTGAGGGTGTCGATGCCGTTGATGGTTTCGACCAGGAAGGCCTGGTTTTCCGCGCCGCGGTTGAATTTCTCGTGCAGGCGGGCGCGCAAGAGCGGCGTGATGAGCACCGAAAGAATCACGTAGCACGGCAGGGAAATCACCACCACGAGCGTCAGCCAGCCGCTGTAAACCAGCATCACGCCGATGAAGACGACGGAGAACAGCAGATCGAGCACGAGGGTGATCGCATTGCCGGTGAGGAACTGGCGGATGTTCTCCAGTTCGCGCACGCGGGCAACGGTGTCGCCGACGCGCCGCGCCTGGAAGTAGGCCAGCGGCAGGTTGAGCAGATGTCGAAACAGCCGCGCGCCGAGTTCGACGTCGATGCGGCTGGTGGTGTGGGCGAAGACGTAGCTGCGAATGCCGGACAACGCCACCTCGAACAGCATGACGACCAGGAGGCCGATGGCGATGACGTCCAGCGTGGTCATGCCGCGATGGACCAGCACCTTGTCCATCACCACCTGGAAGAACAGCGGCGTCACCAGGGCGAAGAGTTGCAGGACGAAGGAGACCAGCAGCACCTCGCCAAGCAGCTTGCGGTACTTCACCACGGCCGGAATGAACCAGGTGAAGTCGAACTTCGCCAGTTCGCCGGCGAGCGACGCCCGCGAGGTGAACAGGATCAGCTCGCCGTTCCAGCGCGCGGCGAACTCGGCGGCAGACAGTACCTGCGGACGTTCGACGCGCGGGTCGTGGATCAGGATCTGCTCGCCATCGACACGGGCGAGGATGAAAAAATGGCCATCGAGGTCGATGGCCATGGCGGGAAACGGCGTCTGCGGCAGTCGGGAGAGTTCCGTGCGAACCAGTTTGGCCTTGAGGCCGAGTTGTTTGGCGCCCAGCAGAATCTGCGGGACGGTCAGATTGCGGCCTGACTCGCGAAAGTCGTGTGCCAACTGATCCGCATCCGCGGCAATATTGTGGAACCTGGCGAGCATGACCAAGCCGATCAGGCCCGTATCGGGTTCGCGCTTGGTATTCGCGGAAGATCCGTCGCTTTCCGCTTCGGTTACCAGAGTCACGGGCACGTTACTCATGGGTCGCCGCGGTCGGAAGCCGCAACCATCTCAACCGACTTCTCGACAAGTCCGCCTTCATCGCTCCCCCGAGCCGGACGACACCATGGCCGCCCCGGCTGAAAAATGACGGGCGCACAAACCGGGCCGGAAGAGCGGCACTCGGTTCATGTGTCCATCGCTGTTTTGCTGCTCCTCCCACGTTCCCATTGAAGGAACACTGCCT
The DNA here is from genome assembly GCA_041648855.1 of Sulfuritalea sp. Taxonomy (GTDB): domain Bacteria; phylum Pseudomonadota; class Gammaproteobacteria; order Burkholderiales; family Rhodocyclaceae; genus Sulfuritalea. The sequence goes on from JBAZOF010000201.1 coordinate 4,005, forward strand.
TGGCTTCGCCGCGCTGGTCCGTTATTTATGGAGGGGAGCTGCTACCGGTACCAGTCGCAGTCGACGCGCTTATCGACAGCAGGCTAATGCTAGCATGCTTTTGCCGGAACTTGCAAATGACATAGTTTGATATGGCATAGTTGAAGCTTAAGGAAACGCTGAATAAGTTTCAAACACTGTGAACGATTTCCTTGTCATGGAGTCGGACAAAGAATGTTGATCACAAGGGACAAGACGATGAGGCAGATGACGCTGGCGGCAGTGAAAGGCGTAGGGGTCTCGGTGGGCATGCCCGATTATCCCCGGTCCTTGACCGCCCTGCTTTCGTCGGCCGGGATTTTCGCTTGATGCTTCCTGCCCCAGGATCGTGATCGATGCGCCGTGTTGCCAGCGCCGACTCCTGGCGTGTCCGGCACAGGATCAGTCCGGCCCCGCCATGATGTTCCGCGGCGCCCAAGTCACGCCCTCGTGGAAAGGCGGTCTATTCGCGCCCCGAACCCCGGATTGGCGCCGTTCCGCCAGCACCGATTTTCGGCGGTTGCCAGGCGAGGCTCAGCTATTCGCTGCGCCCGGTAAAGGCGAGCATATCGGCAAGTTGGTCGTCGATGCGCAGCAACTCACGGCGGATATTGCCGTGATGTCGTTCGGCGGCGCGTTGTGCGAAATCCACCAGTTGGCCGCCCAGCCAGTGAGGCAACGGCTCGCCGCTGTGCGGAAACAGGCGCCGCAGCGTTGCCGAATGACGTTTGAAGAACTCGTGAAAAATCTCGTCTTCGAGCGAGACGACGACCTGGAAGCTGCCCGGGTCACCCTGGCGTCCGCAACGGCCGAAAAGCTGGCGGTCGATGCGTCGGGCGTCGTGGCGTTCGGTGGCAAGCACGTGCAGGCCGCCCAGTTCCGCCACGCCCGGCGCCAGCCGGATATCGGTGCCACGTCCCGCCATGTTGGTCGCCACGGTGATGCGCCCGCGTTCCCCGGCCTTGGC
>JBAZOF010000202.1:0-4961 GCA_041648855.1 Sulfuritalea sp.
GAAACTCGACGGCACGCTGCGCGACGCTTCGCCCTCCTCGCCTTCGAGCAGCTGATGCACCTCGCCGGTACTCTTCCAGATCAGGAACAGGCCGCCCGAGATCAGGATCAGGTCGCGTCCGGAAATGTCCTGGCCCAGCAACGTAAACACCGGCGCGGTCAGGCCGACGATCCACGACAGCACCAGCAGCAGTCCGATGCGCATGAACATGGCCAGAAAGAGGCCGATCCGCCGGGCGAGCTCCTGTTTCTCGCGCGGCAGTTTGTCGACGAGGATGGAAATGAAAATGATGTTGTCGATGCCCAGCACCAGTTCCAGCGCGGTCAGCGTGAGGAAGGCGATCCAGACTTCGGGTGTGAGCAGGAGTTCGATCATGATCGGTGAGCCAAAAGAAAAAGCCGCCATGGTGACCGGAGCACCGATGGCGAAAAGACGCGGCGGGCTGCTCGCGCGCCCGCCGTTGAGGGTTCAGTCGCTGCTGTTGATGAAGCCGAGCAATTGCAGCAGGCTGGTGAAGAGGTTGAAGATCGAAACGAAGAGGGTGACCGTCGCCATCACGTAGTTGGTTTCGCCGCCGTGGATGATGTTGCTGGTCTCGAAGAGGATGAGGCCGGACATCAGCAGCACGAAGGCGGCCGAGACGGTCAGCGACAGCGCCGGAATCTCGAAGAAGATCGCGCCGAGGCCGGCGGCGAAGGCAACCAGAATGCCGGCGGTCAGGAAGCCGCCCATGAAGCTGAAATCCTTGCGGGTGATCAGCGCATAGCCGGACAACCCGAGGAATATGGCGGCCGTGCCGGCCATCGCCGTCATCACCGTTTGCCCGCCGTTGGGCAGGCCCAGGTAGTGGCTGACGATGGGCCCGAGCGTATAGCCCATGAAGCCCGTCAGAGCGAAGACCGCAACCAGTCCCCAGCCGCTGTTGCGCAGCTTGGTGGTGGCGAACAGCAAACCGAAATAGCCGATCAGCGTCAGCACCAGGCCGGGGTGCGGCAGTCTCAATGCCACCGCTGCGCTTGCGGTGACGGCGGCGAACAGCAGCGTCATGGACAGCAGCATGTAGGTGTTGCGGATCACCTTGTTGGTGGCGAGCAGCGATTCGGCGCCGGCATGCGCGATGCTGCGCATGTCGGCGACAGGGGCGAGGTTCGGGTTTGTCATCTGATTCTCCTTGCGGTGGAAAAATGTGTCAGTCGGATCGGAGGGGTGAGGTTTACCGGCGCGAGCCGGCCAATGCGGCGATACGCTCCTCCAGCGGCGGGTGGCTGGAGAACAGCGCCATCCAGCCCGGGCGTCCGTTGATGCCGGCGGTGGCGACGTTCTGCGGCAGTGCGCCCGGCTCCATGCCACCCAGGCGCCGCAGCGCGGCCATCATCGGTTGCGGCGAGCCCATCAACTGCGCGGCGCCGGCATCGGCACGGAACTCGCGCTGGCGCGAGAAATACATGACGACGACGCTGGCGAGAATGCCGAAGACGATGTCGCAAACCACCACGGTGATCATGTAGCCGACGCCGGGACCTGACGACTCCTGATCGCCGCGGCGCAGGAAGGAATCGACCAGATAGCCGACGACGCGGGCGAGGAAGAAGACGAAGGTGTTGACCACGCCCTGGATCAGCGTCAGCGTCACCATGTCGCCGTTGCCGATGTGCGCCACCTCGTGGGCGATCACCGCCTCCGCTTCTTCGCGCGTCATGGTCTGCAGCAGGCCGGTGGACACGGCGACCAGCGAATTGTTGCGGCTGGCGCCGGTGGCGAAGGCGTTGGGTTCGCCTTCGTAGATCGCGACCTCGGGCATCGGCAGGCCTGCCTTCTCGGACAGGCGGCGCACGGTCTCGAACAGCCAGAACTCGGTGGACGTCTGCGGCGTCTCGATCACGCGCGCGCCCGTGCTCCATTTGGCAATGGTTTTCGACATCCACAGCGACAGGAAGGCGCCGCCGAAGCCCAGGATCGCGGCGAACAGCAGCAGTTTGCCGAGGTCGAGGCCCGCCCCGGTGAAGAAGCGGTTGGCCCCGGTCAGTGTGGTGACGATGCCCAGTACGAGCATGATCGCCAGGTTGGTGGCGACAAGCAGCACGATGCGTTTCATGAATGCACTCCTTCAAAGACTTATCCAGACTGCAGTCTAGGGGAGGTGAAGACATCGCACAAATCGAATATTATTGAATAATATATCCAAAAACTCGAAGTAATGACCTGATGGCAAACCTCAATTACAAGCACCTGCGCTATTTCTGGATGGTTGCAAAATCCGGGAGCATCGCCCGCGCCAGCGAGCAGTTGCATCTGACGCCCCAGTCGATCAGCGGTCAGTTGAGCGAATTCGAGTCGGTGCTCGGCGTTGAGCTGTTTCGTCGCGTCGGGCGCGGGCTGGAACTGACGGAAACCGGCCAGCGCCTGCTCGGCTACGCCGAACAGATCTTCGTGCTGGGCGACGAAATGCTCGACGCCATTCGCGATGATTCCCTGCTGCAGAGCATGCCGTTTCGCGTCGGGATTGCCGACTCCGTGCCCAAGATGGTGGCCTACCGCCTGGTGGAGCCATCCCTCGGCCTCGCCGAGCCGATACGCCTGATTTGTCGCGAGGGGCGGCTGACCTCACTGCTTGCCGACTTGGCGGTGCATCGCCTCGACATGGTGATCGCGGACCGGCCGATGCCCGACAACCTCAACGTACGCGGCTACGACCATTTCCTCGGCGAAAGCGGCGCCAGCGTGTTCGGCGCGAAATCGCTGACCGGTCGCGGCAAGGTTGCCTTTCCGGCTCTGCTGGACGGCGCGCCCTTCCTCTTGCCGGGGGCGGACGTCGCGCTGCAGCCGCGCCTGATGCGCTGGTTCGAATCGAAGCGCTTGCGCCCCCGCATCGTCGGCGAATTCGACGACAGCGCGCTGCTCATGGCGTTCGGCCAGGCGGGTGCCGGCTATTTCGTGGCGCCGACGGCGATCGAGACTCACATCGTGAAGCAGCACGACGTGCAAGTGGTCGGCAGAATCGACGTCGTGCGCGAACAGATTTACGCCATCACGACCGAGCGCAAGCTGACTCATCCGATCATCGCGGCCATCTGCCAGTTTGCCCAGCACGGGATGTTTGCCGAGGAAGGCTCGAACAACCGGCCTGGCGAGTGATTCGCCGGGCCTCGCTCACTTGCCTTGCGGTTTGCCGAGTACCAGATCGGCGAGCTGCCGCGCAATCTGCTCTATGCTGCGCGATCCGTCCGGTCGGTACCACTGCACCGTCCAGTTCAGCGCGCCCAGAAGGAACAGTCGCGCGACCTGGCTGTCGTCGGCGATGAGTCCGGCCCTCTTCAAATCCTTCAGCGCCTTTTGCCACATGGCCTCGTAGCGGTCCTTGAGCGCAACCAGCTCGGCGAGCACCTCGGGGTCGAGGTGGCGGGTTTCATGCAGCAGCGTGGCGGCAAAGTCGCGCCCCTGGATTCCCAGCAACTGGCCCAGATGCGCGCGCAGCATGGCCTCGAAGGTGTCGCGCGGCGACTTGCCCGGTTTGGCGGCCTCGGCGACGGCGGTGCTGATCGCCGTCAGGCCCTCCAGCACGACGGCACGCAGCATGTCCTGCTTGGTCTTGAAATGATAAAAGGGCGAGCCCGAGCGCATGCCGACGGCACCCGCGATGTCGCGGATGGTGGTGGCGGAGTAGCCCTTTTCGTGGAACAGCCGGCCGGCCGCGCGCACGATGTCGGCGCGGCGGTTGGTCTCCTCCGCGGCGGCGGGTTTGCTTCTAGTCGCCATGGCGGCCCTCACCCTGGCGGAACCGGTCGGCGCCGGATTGCGCATCGCCACTGTCCAGCGAAATCCTGCCGTGGCGGCATTCGTTCTGCAGCGCTTCGTTCAGCGGCAGGCCCCATTGCTCGTAGCTCGAAAGGCGGTCGTGGCGCATGCAGGTTTGCGGAAAGGCGGCGATCTGTGCTGCCAGCGCTTCCGCCGCCGCCCGCGCCTCGCCGTCGGCCACCACGCGATTGGCGAGCCCGATCGCGAGTGCCTCGTCGGCCGCGACCGGCCTGCCGGTGAGGATCAGGTCGAGCGCACGCGAATGGCCGATCAGGCGCGAGAGCCGGATCGTGCCGCCGTCGATCAGCGGCACGCCCCAGCGCCGGCAGAAGACGCCGAAGGTCGCGGATTGTTCCATGACGCGCAGGTCGCACCAGAGCGCGAGCTCGAGTCCGCCGGCGACGGCGTAGCCGGCAACGGCGGCAATCACCGGTTTCGACAGCAGCATCCGGGTGGGGCCCAGCGGCGCATCGCCGGTTTCGCTGAGCTGCCATTCGTCGGGCTTGGCGACGAAGGATTTCAGGTCGGCGCCGGCACAGAAGTGGCCGCCGCTGCCGCAGAGCACCGCGACCGATGCAGTGGGATCGGCGTCGAATTCGTGAAATGCCGCGGCCAGCGCCTCCGCCGTGGCGCGGTCGATCGCATTGCGTGCCGCCGGGCGGTCGATGATGACCGTGGTGACCGCACCCTGTCGCTCGATCCGTACACTCATGCTGCCGGCCGGGCGATCGCCTCGTGGTCGAAATCGCCGGCCGGGGCGCTCTCGCTGATGGATACCAGTTGCGGATACATCAGCCGCATGTCTGCAACCAGCTCGTCGTAGGGCAGGTCGTCGAACTCGCCGCGCTGCTTCACGTATTCCATGTGGCGCTGGTTGGACGAATTGAAGGGATGCATCTGCGAGTCGTGCTCGCCGTCGAAGTCCAGCGGCAGCACGCCGAAGCGCTGGCACATCTCGAGGTTGAAGGCTGGCGTCGCCTTGACCCACTTGCCGTCGAGCCAGAGGCTGACATAGCCGTGCCAGGCAAAGATGTCGGTGCCCATCAGGCGCGTCAGCTTTTCGGTGGAGAGGTGGTTCTTCACGTCGGCGAAACCCGGCCGTGCCGGAATGCCGATCGCGCGCAGGCAGGCGGCATAGACCAGCGCCTTGGGTACACAGTAGCCGA
>JBAZOF010000203.1:0-4913 GCA_041648855.1 Sulfuritalea sp.
CAGCCTCGAGGTCGCCATCCAGGGCGCGGCCCGGGAGATCCGGAAGGAAAATCACCGCCGCCGCTCCTGGCTGGCGCGCCTGGTCGCGGCTGCCGCCTACAGTCTGGTGCGCATCCTGGTCGGCGTCACGCGCTACGGCGGAAAGCAGTAACCGGACTGCAGCCGCTGTTCAGCCGCTGTTGCGCAGGCCTGCCGCCACGCCGTTGATGGTCAGGTGGATGCCGCGTTGCACCCGCTCGTCGGTCTCGCCGCCGCGATGCCGGCGCAGCAGTTCGATCTGGATGTGGTTGAGCGGATCGAGGTAGGGAAAGCGGTTGCGGATCGAGCGCTTCAAGAGCGGGTTGCCGTCGAGCAGTTCGCCCTGCCCGGTGATTGCCAGCAATCCGTCGATGGCCGCCTGCCATTCGGCCTTGACTCGCGGGAAGATCGCGTCGCGCAGGGCTTCGTCCTTCACCAGCTGCGAGTAGCGTTCGGCGATCGCGATGTCGCTCTTGCCCAGCACCATGTCCATGTTCGACAACAGGGCGCGGAAAAATCCCCATTCGCGATTCATCTCGGCGAGCAGCGCCATGCCCGCGTCGCCATGCGTTTCGCGGAATGCGGTCACCGCCGCACCGAAGCCGAACCAGCCCGGCAGCATCAGGCGGCACTGCGCCCAGGAGAACACCCACGGAATCGCGCGCAGATCCTCTATGGCCGTGGTCTTCTTGCGCGAAGCCGGCCGGCTGCCGATGTTGAGCGCGGCGATTTCGGCGATCACCGTGGATTCCCAGAAGTACTGCTCGAAGCCCGGCGTCTCGTAGACCATGCCGCGATAGGCGGCGAAGGCCGTGGCCGAAAGCTCTTCCATCGCGGCGAGGAACTCGGGGCGCGGCGCATCGTGCTCGTGCGCCAGCAGCGTGGCTTCGAGCGTCGCCGCAGCGAGGATTTCCAGGTTGCGCCGGCCGAGTTCCGGGTTGGCGTATTTGGAGGCGATGACTTCGCCCTGTTCGGTGATGCGGATCTGGCCCTGCACCGCGCCCTGCGGCTGCGCCAGGATGGCCTGATAGCTCGGCCCGCCGCCGCGCCCGACCGAACCGCCGCGACCGTGGAACAGGCGCAGCGTGATGCCATGCCGGGCGAACACCTGGGTCAGCGTGATCTCGGCGCGATACAGCGCCCAGCCCGAAGTCAGGAAGCCGCCGTCCTTGTTGCTGTCGGAATAGCCGAGCATGCATTCCTGCAGGCCCTGACGCGAGCCGAGCAGTCGGTTGTAGAGCGGGATCGCCAGCAGTCGGTCCATGATCGGCCCGGCATTGGCGAGGTCGCCGATGGTTTCGAACAGCGGCACGATGTTCACGTCGAGCGCGTGCTCCAGCGGCCGCAGCAGGCCGACTTCCTTCAGCAGCACCGCCACTTCGAGGATGTCCGAAACGCCGTCGGTCTTGGAGATGATCACGTTCTCGATCGCGGCGCGGCCGAAGCGCTGGTGGATGTCGCGCGCGGCGTGGAAGATCGCCAGTTCGCCGCGGGTTTCGTCCGAGTAATCGACGCCCGGCGCCGTCAGCGGGCGCGGCGTGGCGAGTTCTTCGAGCAGCAGCGCGATGCGCCCGGATTCGTCGAGTGCGAGATAGTCGGTGCCGGGGCAGGCAATCGCCAGCAGCTCGGCCACGGTGCGCGCATGCACCTCCGAGTTCTGCCGCAAATCGAGCGGTGCCAGGTGGAAGCCGAAGATCGCCACGGCATGACGCAGGCGGCGCAGGCGGCCGCGCCCGAGCAGGCCGCAATTGTGGCTGATCAGGGAGCGGTGCAGGACGTCGAGATCGGCGGCGAATTCGGCGGACGAGGCGTAAGGCTCGGCCTCCGCGACCGCGTGGCGCGGCGCTTCGAGATTGTCGAGCTGCAGGGCAGTGGCTGCCAGCCGTGCATAAAAGCCGGCGATGGCGCGGCGATAGGGTTCGTCGAGACGGTGCGGACTGCGGTCCGGCGACTGTTCGGCCAGCCGCATCAGTTCGACATCGGGCACTGCGATCAGCGAGGTCGTGGTCGATAGCTCGGCACCCAGCTGGTGCAATTGTTCCAGCAGGTAGCCGATGGCCTTGCGGCTTTGCGCGCGCATCGCGCTGTCGAGCACCTCGGCGGTGACGAAGGGGTTGCCGTCGCGGTCGCCGCCGATCCACGAGCCGGGGTGCAGGAAGGGCGGCAGTTCGGCCATGCCCTGCGTATTCCATTCGGGTACGGCCTTGGCCAGGTGGTCTTCGCAGGCGTTGTAGAGCCGGGGCAGCTCGCGCAGGAAAGTCATGTCGTAGAAGGACAGCGCGTTGTTCACCTCGTCCATCACCGAGAGCTTGGCCCGCCGCAGCATGCGCGTCTGCCACAGGCGCAGCACGGCGCGGCGCAGGGCTTCGTCGTGCTCGGCCCGCTCTTCCGGCGCAAGCTCGGTGCGGTCGCGCTCGTCGAGCAGGCGCGCGATCTTCCACTGGGAATCGAGGATGCTCTTGCGCTGGACCTCGGTCGGATGCGCGGTCAGCACCGGGCGTACCTGGGCGCTGGCGAAGAACTCGGCCAGCTTTGCCGCGTCGGTGCCGGCCGCCAGCGCACGCTGCAACGAAAAAGCCAGGCTGCCCTCGCGCGGTTTCGCTCCGGCGCGCGCATGCGTGCGCGCGCGGCGGATGTGGTGCTGGTCCTCGGCGATGTTGGCCAGATGCGAGAAAAAGCTGAAGGCGCGCACCACCATGTTGATGCGGTCGCGCGGCAACTGCTGCAGCCGGGACTCCATTTCCTCGCGCGCCGCCAGGTCGTCATCGCGATGGAAGCGCAGAGCGAGGCGGCGGATTTCTTCGACGCGATCGAAGGTCGCGACGCCTTCCTGCTCGCGCACCGTATCGCCGAGCAGGCGGCCGAGCAGGCGGATGTCTTCGCGCAGCGGTTGGTCTTTGTCGGGTGCGGGTGAACTCATGGTCGCTTCCGTTGCTGGAGTCTGGCCTGGCTGTCCTGGATCGATCGTTCGAGGTAGGCGGCGTAGAAGTCGGCCAGGCGAAAGCCGACGATCGGCTCGGCCAGCGCCGCGCCGTCGGGGCCGTGGAACATCACGGTGGGTGCGAAGCGCGCCTGCATCTGTTTGGAGAAGTCGGCGCTGGTGGTACGGCGGCCGTTGAAGTCCGTCAATGGCGTGGTACGGTCCATGTGCAGTTCGCGCACCAAGGCCGGCGCGGCGGGATCGCGCGACAGGGGGCCCAGATGTTCGCGCTTGAGCTTTTCGCACCAGCTGCAGTCGTCGCGGCTGTAGAGCACCACCAGCGGCACGCCCTTCGCTGCCGCGAGGCGGGCATCGGCGGCGAGGTCGCGGGTTTCGATGAGCGCGCTCGACGGCAAGGCCTGCGCCAGTGCCGGCGGACAGGCGAGCAGGCACGCCGCCATTGTCGCGATGGCCGCGAGGCTGCCTGCCAGTCTGGTTCCGATCTGCATGATTCCCTTCCTTACGGGGCCGAACCAGGAATCTTACCGGCGCCGCGCGCGCCGCCAATTACAGTCTTCAATCCTTCGATCAATGGTGCAGGATGCGGGAAAGGAAGGTCTTTGCCCGCTCGCTGGCCGGGGCGTCGAAGAAAGCGTTGGTGGGCGCGTCCTCGACGATCTCGCCGTGATCCATGAACACCACGCGCTTCGCCACCTTGCGCGCGAATCCCATCTCGTGGGTGACGCACATCATGGTCATGCCTTCCTGCGCCAGCTCGACCATGACATCGAGCACCTCGCCGATCATTTCCGGGTCGAGCGCCGACGTCGGTTCGTCGAACAGCAGGCAGATCGGGTCCATCGCCAGGGCGCGCGCAATCGCCACGCGCTGCTGCTGGCCGCCGGACAACTGGCCGGGAAACTTGCTCGCATGTTCGCGCAGACCGACGCGGTCGAGCAGCGCGACGCCGCGCGCGGCGGCTTCCTCGACGCTGCGGCCGAGCACCTTGACCTGCGCCAGCACCAGGTTTTGCTCCACGCTCATGTGCGGAAACAGTTCGAAATGCTGGAACACCATGCCGACCCGCGCTCGCAGCTTCGGCAGATCGGTCTTCGGATCGCTCACCGAAATGCCATCGACCGTGATGGTGCCCTGCGCGAAGGGTTCGAGGCCGTTCACGCATTTGATCAGCGTCGATTTGCCCGAGCCCGACGGGCCGCAGACCACCACCACCTCGCCCTTGGCGACATGGGTGCTGCAGTCCTTCAGCACCTGGGTCTGGCCGTACCATTTCGAGACGTTGCGGATTTCGATCATGAGGTCTCTCGGGCTCCTAGCGAATGATGGCGACACGTTTCTGCAGCTGCTTCACGGCGAGCGACAGGCTGAAGCAGATGGCGAAATAGATCAGCGCCGAGAGCACGATCATTTCCACCGGCCGATTGTAATTCTTGCCCACCACGTCGGCCGCCTTGAGCATGTCCTTGGCGCCGATCGCATACACCAGCGAGGTGTCCTGGAACAGCACGATGGTCTGCGTCAGCAGCACCGGCAGCATGTTGCGCACGGCCTGCGGCAGTATCACATGGATCATGGTCTGGGCCTGGCCGAGGCCCAGCGCGAAGGCGGCATTGACCTGGCCGCGCGGCACGCTCTGGATGCCGGAACGCATGATCTCGCAGTAGAAGGCCGCCTCGAAGGCGGTGAAGGTGATGATGGCCGAAGTCTCGGCGCCGACCGGCGATCCGGTGATGAAGGGAATCACCAGGAAGAACCAGAGGATCACCAGCACCAGCGGGATCGAGCGCATCAGGTCGACATAGGCGCCGGCGAGGCGCGCCAGCGGCGTGATCGGCGACAGCCGCGCCAGCGCCAGCAGCGTGCCGATGACGATGCCGCCGCTCATGGCAACCAGCGTCAGCTTGAGCGTGAATAGAAGGCCGTCGCGGATGAAGGGCAGGCTCGGTTGCCAGAC
>JBAZOF010000204.1:0-4876 GCA_041648855.1 Sulfuritalea sp.
CCTTCTGTCCGCTTTCGAAAAGCCGCTGGTGGCCGCCGTCGCCGGCAATGCGGTGGGCATCGGCACGACAATGCTGCTGCACTGCGACCTGGTGTATGCGGCGGAAAATGCGAAATTCCAGTTGCCCTTCGTCAATCTCGCCCTGTGTCCCGAGGCCGGTTCGAGCCTGCTGCTGCCGCGCCTTGCCGGCCATCAACGGGCCGCCGAACTGCTTCTGCTCGGCGAACCCTTCGATGCCGCAACGGCGCGCGAGGCAGGATTCGTCAATCGCGTGGTCGCTGCCGATCAGTTGATGGAGACGGCGATGGCCGCCGCCAGGAAGCTCGCCGCGCTGCCAAGCCAGTCGCTGGCCGTCACCAAGGCGCTGATGAAGCGCCCGCCGGACCGCAGCGCCATCGAGACCATCGACGAAGAAGCGATCTACTTCGCCGACCTCGTCGCAGCCCCGGCGGCGAAGGAAATCATCAGCGCCTTCCTCGAGAAGCGTGCACCCGATCCCGGGAAGATTCACGGAGCCAAGCCATGAGCCTGAACATCCCGGTCGGCTTCAAGCCGCTCAAGCGCGGCGGCGGCTACCTCAGCAGCCTCGGCCCCTGGTACTACCGCATCGATGAAACAAAGGGCGAAAAAGGCCAGCTGGTGCTCGCCATCCGCATCGAGGACCGCCACACCAACATTCGCCACATCGCCCACGGCGGCTTTCTCGTCACCATCGTCGACACGGCGCTGGGCATTGTCGTCTCCAGCTCGCGCGAGCCGGCGCAGCCCATCGTCACGGTGAGCCTCACCACCAATTTCATCGCCTCAGCCTCCCCCGGCGACTGGGTCGAGGCCCATGTCGACATCGACCGCATGGGTGGCCGCCTGGCCTATGCCAGTTGCCGGCTGCTGGTCGGCGAGCGTTGCATCATGACTGGCAGCGGCGTGTTTGCGCTGATGAAGCCGGTTGTCCCCAAAGAACAAACCGACGGCTGAGAGCTTGTGAATAAATCTACTGCGCGTGCCGGATCGGGGCTTGGGCGGTGCTCGCTATCCTCATGTACAAACGCGTACATTCCGGTAGCTGCGCTCCGGCCGCACCCCGCTGCGGCTCGCTCGCTACGATTTCTTCACAAGCTCTAAGTCCCAAATAGCCAAAAATAGAGAACCCATGTCCGCCAGAGACCCCCTGATTCCCGCCGATCCCGATTTCGCGGAAACCATCCGACGTGGCACGCTGGGCATGCCGATCGCGCGCTTCTTCGGCGTCGAGTTCACCGACATCGGCCCCGGCCATCTCGAAGCGGTGTTGCCCTATCGCGATGAACTGAGCTACCGACCCGGCCACTTCCAGGGCACGGCTGTTTCCGCCGTCGCCTATTTCGCCGCGACCTCGGCGCTGGGCACCCTGCTCGCGGCCGACCGCATCGGCCTGACGCTGGACCAGAACGTCAGGTTCCTCGCACCCGCAGTGGGCGAACGACTGGTCGCGCGCGGCCGGGCCATCAGCGCCGGCTACTCGGTCAGCGTCGGCGCTTCCGACGTCTATGCGGTGAAGGGCGGCAAGGAAACGCTCTGCGCCACGGCGCAGGTCACCGTGCGCAATGTCGACCGCAAGAAACTGGAAGGCTGACGTGCAGAAGATTCACGTCCTGCTGAAGAAGGAGGAACTCGACGCCCAGCGCCTCGAAGGCAAGGTGGTGGTGGTACTCGACATCCTGTTCGCCACCTCGTCGATCGTCACCGCGCTGGCCCATGGCGCCACCGAAGTCGTGCCGACGCTGGACGGTCGCGCGGCACTGGAGGCGGCCAAAGCCTATCCGGCCGGCTCCTACGTGCTGTCCGGCGAACTCAACGCCGACACGCTGGAGGGCTTCGTCCATCCGACGCCGAAGGCGCTGCTGGCCGAAGGAATTTCGGGCCGCCGCCTGATCTACTGCACCACCAACGGCACCGTCGCGCTGGCCAAGTCGAAGGGCGCCGCCCACGTCTATGCCGCCGCGCTGCTCAACGGCCGCGCGGTGGTCGAGCGCATCGTCGCGCAGCACGCGGACAGCACCATCCTGATCGTCTGCTCCGGTTCGGCCGACAACTTCAATCTGGAGGACTTCTACGGCGCCGGCTACCTGGTTTCGCTGTTCCGTCACCGTGCCACCAGCGCCGACTTTTCGGACGCCGCGCTGGCCGCCGAACTGCTGCACGATCATTGCGACGGCCTCGACGCGCTGCGCCGCGCCCGCGTCGGCCGCATGATGCTGGCGCGCCGGCTCGACGCCGAAGTGGCCTTCGCCGCGCAGGAAAGCTGTTACGACGTCGTGCCGCTGCTGCAGGACGGCGCCCTGCGTCCCGTCTGATCCGTCCCGAGGCAAGCCATGAGCAAGACATACAAGTACTACTGGGAAGATTTTCCGGTCGGCAAGATCAGCGAATTCGGCGGCATCACCATCACCGCCGAAGAGATCATCGACTTCGCCAGGAAGTTCGATCCGCAGCCCTTCCATCTCTCCGAGGAAGGCGGCAGGAATAGCCTGTTCGGCGGGCTGTGCGCCAGCGGCTGGCACACCTGCGCGCTGGCCATGCGCATGATGTGCGACGAATATCTGCTGGAAACCGCCAGCCTCGGTTCGCCCGGCCTCGAAAACATCCGCTGGCTGAAACCGGTGCGTCCGGGCGACACGCTGCGCGTGCGCTCGGTGGTGATCGAGGCGCGACCGATGGAAAGCAAGCCCCACGTCGGTCTGGTCCTCGTGCGCTGGGAAGTGCTGAACCAGAACAACGAGGAAGTCGCACAAATGGAAGGTTACGGCATGTACCGCCGGCGCAACCCCGGAGCGCCGAAGGAAGAATGAAAGCCGCCGAACTGATCGAACAGCCCTTCGGCACCTATGGCGAGTTGATTCGTGCCAAGGCTCGCAGTCGCCCAATTCATCTCGCGCTGATCCAGGACCAGCGCAGCGTCTCCTTCGCCACGCTGGACGCAATGATGGATCGCGTCGCGGCCACGCTGCAGCGCGACGGCATCCGGCCCACCGAGGCCATCGCGATCTGCGCCGGCGCTTCGCTCGAATATGCGGCCGTGTTTCTCGGCGCCCTGCGCGCCGGCGTGGCCGTGGCGCCGCTGGCACCCTCCTCGACAGCGCAAAGCCTGGTCGACATGGCGGCGAATGCCGAGGCGAAACTGATGTTCGTCGACGCCGTCACGGCGCAGCAGCTGGCCGCAGTCCGCTCCGACATCGCAACGCGCTTCATCACCCTCGACGATGATGCCGCCGGCGAGCCGTTCTCGCGCTGGCTGGCGCCCGCCGGCGTCGTGCCGAAACGAGTGGACATCCGCCCCGAGTGGCCGTTCAACATCATCTATTCCTCGGGCACCACCGGCACGCCCAAGGGCATCGTGCAGCCCCACGGCATGCGCTGGTCGCACGTGCAGCGCGCGCGGCCGCAAGGCTACGGCCCCGATGCGGTGACCCTGATCGCCACCCCGCTCTATTCCAACACCACGCTGGTCAGCGTCTTTCCCACCGTCACGCTGGGCGGCACGGTCATCCTGATGGCGAAGTTCGACGCCACGAAATATCTAGCGCTCGCAGAGAAACATCACGCCACCCACACCATGCTGGTACCGGTGCAATACCAGCGCCTGATGGCCCATCCCGACTTCGACCGCTACGACCTCTCCAGCTTCCGCATGAAGCTATGCACCAGTGCACCGTTCTCCGCTGCGTTGAAGGCCGACATCCTCGAGCGCTGGCCCGGCGGACTGGTCGAGTACTACGGCATGACCGAAGGCGGCGGCACCTGCATCCTCGCCGCGCACGAACATCCCGACAAGCTGGCCACCGTCGGCGCGCCGGCCGAGGGCCATGACATGCGCCTGATCGACGAAGACGGCCGCGAAGTCGCGCGCGGCGAAATCGGAGAGGTGGTGGGCCATTCGCCGGCCATGATGAGCGGCTACCATCGCCAGCCCGACAAGACCCGCGAGGCCGAATGGTATGCGCCCGACGGCAAGCGCTTCATCCGCACGGGCGACGTCGGTCGCTTCGACGCCGACGGCTTCCTGACGCTGATGGACCGCAAGAAGGACATGATCATTTCGGGCGGCTTCAACGTCTATCCGAGCGATCTCGAAGCGGTGTTGATCCGGCATCCCGCCGTGAATGAGGCCGCCGTGGTCGGCGTCGCCTCGGAACGCTGGGGCGAAACGCCGGTGGCCTTCGTTGTCTTGAAAATCGGCGCTGGTAGTACGGCGACCGAGATTCGCGAATGGGCCAACACGCAACTCGGCAAGACCCAGCGCCTCGCCGCCGTCGAAATTGTCGATGCCCTGCCCCGCAGCGCGATCGGCAAGATCCTCAAGCGCGAACTACGCGACAATTTCCATCCCGCCGCACCCATCTGATCCGCCCCGAAAGGACTGTCCATGGAATTCAGCACCCTCGAAGTCACGCTCGACGCCGGCGTCGCCACCATCGCGCTCAACCGGCCGGACAAGGCCAACGCCATGAGCGAGCCGATGTGGTACGAAATCGAGCAGGCCATGGAATGGCTCGACACGACGCCCGAAGCCCGCGTCGGCGTGCTGGTCGGGCGCGGCAAGTATTTCACCTCGGGCATCGACCTTTCGCTCTTGATGGGCCTCGGCGCGAAGATCGAGGACGACTGCGATGGCCGACGCCGCGAAAAGCTGCGCCGCCTGATCCTCAGGCTGCAGGACACCCTGACCTCCATCGAACGTTGCCGCAAGCCTGTGCTGGCAGCCGTGCATGGCGCCTGCATCGGCGGCGGCATGGACCTGATCACCGCCTGCGACATGCGCTACTGCTCCTCCAATGCGTACTTCACGGTCAAGGAAATCGATGTCGGCATGACCGCCGACGTCGGCACCCTGCAGCGC
>JBAZOF010000205.1:0-4819 GCA_041648855.1 Sulfuritalea sp.
GGAATCGGTCTCGTCGCCGGCCGGCCCGATGCGACGGCGCACCACCTGGTCGAAAAGGAATTTCGAGTAGCCATAAACATTCAGCGGCGCCTCGAATTCGCGTTCTTCGCGGAAGACGCCACCGCCGCCATAGACCGAAGCGGACGAGGCATAGAGCAAGGGAACTTCCTGCTCGAGGCAATAATCCAGCAGCGTCTCCGAGTAGCGGTAATTGTTGGCCATCATGTAGCGGCCGTCGGTTTCCATCGTGTCGGAACACGCGCCCTCATGCAGGATGGCCTCGACGCTGCCATCCAGCTGGCCGTGCTCGACCAGTTCCAGAAACTCGCGCTTGTCCAGATAGTCGGCGATCTCGCAGTCGGTGAGATTGAGGAACTTGTCGGCCTTGGTGAGGTTGTCGACCGCGATGATGTCGGTAACGCCGCGCTCATTGAGCGCCTTGACCAGGTTTGCGCCGATGAATCCGCAGGCGCCGGTGACGACGTAGTACATAAGTTCCTCATCCTTCCATATCGAGCGGGCAAAGCCCGCCACTCTTAACCACCCCCTTCCTCGGGAAGGGGGCCGGGGGGATGGCCCACCCATTCCCCCGGCGGGGGCGCTTGCGCCCCCCCTTCCCCGGGAAGGGGGCGGGGGGATGGCGCTCAGATCAAGGGCATGCAGCCTGCAGTTCTTGCAGGCTGCATGTCGCGGTGCCCAGTTTTCCTACTACGACGCCGGCAGCGAGATTGGCCTGCCGCATGGCCTGCGGCAAAGGCAGGCCGCTGCCCAGCATCACCGCCAGCGTGGCGATAACCGTATCGCCGGCACCGCTGACATCATAAACCTCGCGCGCCAGCGCCGGCTCGTGCGTCGTGCCGTCGACCGAAAACAGCGTCATGCCTTCCTCGCTGCGGGTGACCAGCAAGGCCTCCAGCTGCAGTTCGTTGCGCAGGCGGGTCGCCTTCAACGCAAGCTCCGCATCGTCTTTCCAGCGGCCGACCACCTGGCGAAACTCGGATCGATTGGGGGTCAGCAGGGTCGCGCCGGCATAACGGGCGTAGTCCTCGCCCTTGGGATCGACCAGGACCGGCTTGCCCGCTGCGCGGGCGAGCGAAATCATTTCCGTGATGTGGGTCAGGCCGCCCTTGCCGTAATCGGAGAGGATCACGACATCGCAGGCCGCGAGGCGCGACTCGAAATCCGCCAGCTTGGCCTGCAGCACCTCGTGGTCCGGCGCATTCTCGAAGTCGATGCGCAGCAGCTGCTGCTGGCGCCCGATCACACGCAGCTTGACCGTCGTGCTGAGCTTGGCATCTTCGTGCAGGCTGCACTCGATGCCGGAGTTGGCCAACAGGCGCGCCAGGCTCTGCCCTGCCTCATCGGCGCCGACCACGGACAGCAGCGTCACGCGCGCTCCGAGTGCAGCGCAGTTGCGTGCCACATTGGCGGCACCGCCCGGACGTTCCTCGGTGCGCTCGACCTTGACCACAGGCACCGGCGCTTCCGGCGAAATCCGCGAAACCTCGCCGAACCAGTAGCGATCCAGCATCACGTCACCGACCACCAGGATGCGGGTAGTCGAAGTATCGGGCAGGCGGTTCATGGTCATAGCCTGCCGATCGCGAAGTACTCGAGGCCGGCCTTGCGCGGCGTCGCCGGATCGTAGAGATTGCGGCCGTCGAATATGACCGGCGTCTTCAGCTTGGCCTTGATCGCGTCGAAATCGGGGCTGCGGAATTCCTTCCACTCGGTGACGATGGCCAGGACATCGGCGCCGTCCAGTGCTTCCATCGGCGTCGCTGCATAGCTGATGCGCGGGTTGTCGCCGAGGATACGCTGCGCTTCGTGCGCGGCGACCGGATCGTAGGCTCGGATCGATGCGCCTCGCGCCAGCAGGTCGGCAATCAGCACCAGGCTCGGCGCTTCGCGCATGTCGTCGGTATTCGGCTTGAAGGCCAGCCCCCACAGGGCGAAGGTCTTGCCGCTGAGATCCTTGCCGAGGCGCGTGGTGATCTTCTGTGCCAGCACGCCTTTCTGCGCGTCGTTGGCTGCCTCGACTGCCTGCAGCACCTGCAACGCCTGGCCGGCATCCTGCGCCGTGCGGATCAAGGCCTGCACGTCCTTGGGAAAGCAGGAGCCGCCGTAGCCGACACCCGGATAGAGAAAATGGAAGCCGATGCGCGGATCGGAGCCGATGCCCTTCCTGACCAGTTCGATGTCGGCACCGAGTTTTTCGGCCAGGTTCGCCAGCTCGTTCATGAAGCTGATGCGCGTCGCCAGCATGGCATTGGCGGCGTATTTCGTCAGCTCTGCACTCTTCACGTCCATCACGATCAGGCGTTCGTGATTGCGCTGAAACGGCGCATAGAGTTCGCGCATTAGTTCGATGGCGCGCGCGTCGTCGGCGCCGACGACGATGCGATCGGGCTTCATGAAGTCATCTACCGCCGCGCCTTCCTTGAGAAATTCCGGATTCGAGACGACGCTGAAGTCGATCTTCATGCCGCGGGTTTCCAGTTCCTCGGCGATCGCCCCGCGCACCCTGTCGCCGGTCCCGACCGGTACCGTGGACTTGTCCACCACGACCTTGTAGCCGGTCATGTGGCGTCCGACGTTGCGTGCGGCGGCGACCACGTATTGCAGGTCGGCGGAACCATCCTCGTCGGGCGGCGTGCCGACGGCAATGAACTGCAGCACGCCGTGGGCGACTGCGGCTTCGATATCGGTGGTGAAGCGCAGGCGACCGGCCGCTTCGTTCTTCCGCACCATGGCCTCGAGGCCGGGTTCGTAGATCGGAATGCCGCCTTCGTTGAGCGTACGGATTTTTGCGGCATCGAGGTCGAGGCAGAGCACATCGTTGCCGACGTCCGCGAGGCAGGTGCCGGAGACGAGGCCGACGTAGCCGGTGCCGATGACTGTGATTTTCATGGATTTGCTAGAGAGTGATGTCGAATTCTTCGGTACGCCGGGGCGGATAGGTTTCCCAGCCGCCGCAGCCCGGACAGCGCCAGTAGAACTGGCGCGCCTTGAAACCGCAGGCGTCGCAGCGATAGCGCGCGACGCGGCGAGTGTGATTGTGGATCAGGTTCTTGATCAGTTCCAGGTCGGGGCGGCGCTCGGGAGGGACCACCATGATCTGCGCTTCGAGCAGCTTGTCGAGCCCGAGCAGCGTCGGATTGCGGCGCAGCTCGTCGCGCACCAGCGTGTAGGCTGCCTCCGGGCCGTCGTTCTCGAGTTCGGCGCGAAACACCGCGTCGAGCAGGTCCAGCGAAGGATGACGCTCCAGCCAGCCGCGCAGGAGCGCGATGCCCTGCTCCATGCGACCCAGTTGCACATGCACCGTCATCAGCTTTTCGGCGACGAGTGCCAGATACACCGGGTTCTGCTGTTCGATGCGTTTCCAGTAATCGATCGCCGTCTCGCCAGCGCCGACTTTTGCCGCCAGGTCTCCGAGCAGCAGCGTGGCGCGAACGCATTTCCGGTTGGCGGCCAGGGCCTCGTCGAGCAGGCGCCGCGCCTCGTCATGGCGGTCATGCAGCATTTCATTGGCCGCCATCTCGCAGCGAAACTCGGCGATTTCCTTTTGCC
Organism: Sulfuritalea sp.; assembly: GCA_041648855.1. Classification (GTDB taxonomy): domain Bacteria; phylum Pseudomonadota; class Gammaproteobacteria; order Burkholderiales; family Rhodocyclaceae; genus Sulfuritalea. The sequence continues at coordinate 3,571 of JBAZOF010000205.1, forward strand.
AGAGATGATCGGCGTGGTTCGGCATGGCGTCGCAGGTGGCAATCGCCTTGGCCCACTCCTTTTCCTGCTGGTAGATCTCCAGCAGGTTCTTCAGCGCCTCTTCATCGCGGTCGGTGCCGCGCAGCTTGACGAATATCTCCTCGGCGCGATCGAGCAGCCCGGCCTTGAGATAGTCCTGCCCGAGTTCGGACAGGGCGTGCAGACGCTGTGAGGCCGACAGGCCGTCGCGCTCGATGAGGTTCTGATGGACGCGGATCGCGCGGTCGGTCTCGCCGCGACGGCGAAACAGATTGCCCAGCGCGAAATGCAGTTCGATGGTTTCCGGATCGATCCGCGCCGCTTCGATGAAGGCCTCGATGGCCTGGTCCGGCTGCTCGTTGAGCAGGAAATTCAGGCCCTTGAAGTACGAGCGCGGCAAAGCGCGCGACTCTTTGAGTATCTGCCTGATGTCGATCCGCGCGGCGATCCAGCCAAGGCCGAAAAAGACCGGCAGGACCAGCAGCCACCAGAGTTCAATTTCCATCATGTTTACGCGGCTCGTGATCCGGATTGCGCTGGGGGCGCAGGAAGACGCTCAGGGCCGCCGTCAGGCCGACCGCGACGCCAATGGCGAACACGGCGAGGATGACCACCGAGATCGGCGCCGTCCAGGCCTGGTCGAGAAAGAAGCGCAGCTCCATCGGTCCGCTGTTCTTGATCGCCAGGCCGAACAGGCCGACGAAGACCACGATACGCAACAGCCAGACAAGGAGCTTGAACAGGGTAGTCACGGCAAGGTAGTCAAATTTGAGTATTCACGAAAAAAAGCGGCACCTGCCTAAGGTGCCGCTTTGATGCTGAAACAACGGCGCAATTCATGGCCGGTAATCGACGCGTTCCCGCAACTCCTTGCCGGCCTTGAAATGGGGCACGTACTTTTCGGGTACCTGCACCTTGTCGCCCGACTTCGGATTGCGACCGACACGCGGTGGCCGATAGTTCAGCGCAAAACTGCCGAAACCGCGTATCTCGATGCGATCATTGCGAACCAGCGCCGCAGTGAGCGCATCGAGAATCATCTTGACGGCGTAGTCGGCATCCTTCGCCACGAGCTGGGGGAATCGCTCCGCCAGCCGGGCGATGAGCTCCGATTTGGTCATGAGATCAGGCTTATTGCGGCGGCTGGTTCTGGTTGAGCTTGGCCTTCAGCAGCGCGCCCAGATTGGTCGTGCCGCTGCTCGCCGAACTGTCTGCTGCCAGCTTTTGCATC
>JBAZOF010000206.1:0-4795 GCA_041648855.1 Sulfuritalea sp.
TGCCGCACGCGTACGCGCATGTCGGGCAGCCGGTGCTGATCGGCGGCAGCATGGGGACGGCTTCCTATGTACTGGCCGGCGCGGCCGGCACCGAAGAACGCGCCTTCGGCTCGGCCTGTCATGGCGCGGGGCGCGCCATGAGCCGCCACGAAGCGGCTCGCCGCTGGCATGGCCGCGCGGTGGTCGACGACCTGGCGGCGCGGGGCATCCTGATCCGCAGCTCGAGTTCGCGCGGCGTCGCCGAAGAAGCGCCCCTCGCGTACAAGGATGTGACGGCCGTGGTCGATGCGTCCGATCATGCGGGGCTGGCCGGCAAGGTGGCGCGCCTGTCGCCGGTGATCTGTGTCAAGGGATAGTTCCGGCGCAGTAGTGAAAGGAGCAGCCAATGAAACCAAAAATTGACGGTAGCGAATTCGGCTTCATCACCATCGATGGCGACTGCATCGAGCATGACATTCTGATCCGGCTTTCCGGAGAAGTGACGAAGCGGAACAAGAAGCTTTCCAAAGCAGTGTATGGAACCTCCCACACCATCTCACTGGCGGAAGCCGAGTACATTTTCGAGAAGGGTGTCGAGCAGCTGATTGTCGGTGCCGGACAGAACGGCATGGTCAGGCTGTCGGACGAGGCTGCCGACTACTTCGCCAGGAAGGGAATCGCGGTCGATCTGTCGCCGACGCCCGAAGCCATCGCGCGCTGGAACAAGGCGCACGGATCGGTCGTCGGCCTGTTCCACGTGACCTGCTGAAAGTCGGTGCTGGCGATACGGTGCCGGCGGAGCATGGCGGGTGTATTCTTCCATGGAGCCGCCGGTGCAGGAGTGCTCTTGCAGGCGAATCTCAAACGCAGATATCCAACGATCTGCGGCAGGTTGAAAAAAGGAGTGGCAGCATGACTATCGCAATTCCCGAAACTCCACCCGACTACGACAAGACACGCATCATCGAGCGCCCGGATGGTTTCTACTGGCAACACAGGGCAAGCGGCGAAGAATTCGGACCCTTCGCGACGCTGATCGAGGCAGTCGCCGACATGGAGAACGGCGGCGCGAATCTCGAGGCCGGGGAATCCCTGGAAGAAGCCGAGAGCGAGATCGGCATCGCCGACTGGATCGATCCCGAGACCGGCCAACCCGCCGAGGAATCGGTCCCCCACCTCGAGGATCACTGACAGCCGGGCTGTGCAGCAGCGGCTGCTTGCGGTGCTTCGTCCAGAACGGCCTGCATTCGCCGCCAGTGCGAGCCTTCCCAGAACACGCGATGGCAGACGTCGCACGTCGTGAAATGCTCGTGGCTGTCTCGAACCGAAGGAGGCAATCTTTCGAGCACGGCCGCCTTGTCGATGGCCCGCAGCGGCGCATTGCATACCAGGCAAAGGCTGAAGGGTCGGGCGCTGCGCGCCAAGTCGAGGCGATCCATGACTTCCCGCAACTGCTGCAACGGATTCATGGCACGGACATAGCAGCCGTGCGTAATGCTGCGCAGTTTGAGCAATTCGCGATCGCGCGTCAGCACGATGCGGCCGTCGCGCCCGGCGATGTCCGCAATCGCGCGGTCCTGGTAGTGATTGTCGTAGAGCGTGTCGAAGCCGGCCATGCGCAGCAGGCGGGCCAATGCTCCGAGATGGGCATCGGCGACGAATCGCGGGGTGCGCAGCGGCTGTTCGCGGACACGGAGCAGGGGCGTGATATCGAGGGCCTCGAACTTCGGATAAATCGCGACGCGGTCGCCATCCTGCAGCCTGTGATCGAAACCGACCGACTCGCCGTTGACCAGGATCAGCTCGACTTCGGTGTGGGGCACGCCAAGGGCCTCGATCATGTGCTTGGTCGTCGCGCTCTCGGCGCAAGCTGCGGCGAATTCCCGGCGGCGCCGCGCGGCCGGCAGAAAGTCGTTCAATTCCTCATAAAAGCGAAATGTCGCCGTTGCCATTGTGCTTGTCCGTTGCATCCCGACGACGCCATGCGGTCCGGTCGTTCGCGGAGAATTCGCCTGTCCTTTGCGCCAGCCTCTACTATGATGGAAAACCAGATGGGCGGGTATGCACCATGGTGAAGGGATTCTCGATATCTGCAACGACAGCGGACCGCAAGGCCATGCTGCGCGACATCCTCGAGGAAGTCGAGCTGACCCGTTACGAGATCGGCAAGGCGGCGCTCGACGAGCGGGTCATGGCCACCATGGCGAAGGTGCCACGCGAGCGATTCGTTGGCTCCTACGATCGCTATCGCGCGTTCGCCAACGGGCCGCTGCCGATCGGCTACGGCCAGACCATTTCGCAACCCTACATCGTCGCGTTGATGACCGATCTGCTGAAAGTCGGCGCTGGCGATACGGTGCTGGAGGTCGGCACCGGTTCAGGCTACCAGTCCGCGGTGCTGGCCGAACTCGTGCAGCAGGTCTACAGCATCGAGATCATCGGCGCGCTTGCCAGCGCCGCCGGCGAGCGGCTGCAAGAGCTGGGTTACGGCAATGTCACCGTGCGGCATGGCGACGGCTACCATGGGTGGCCCGAACATGCGCCCTTCGATGGCATCATCGTCACCGCGGCTGCGCCGCATATTCCGCCGCCGCTGGTCGAACAGTTGAAGCCCGGAGGTCGGCTGGTCATTCCGGTCGGAGAGCCCGGTGGCATACAGCAACTGATGCTGGTCGAGAAGCGCAGCGATGGATCCGTCAGCAGCCGGAACATTCTGATGGTTGCCTTCGTGCCGCTGACGCGATCGCAGCCCTAGCGTCGCGCCAGCTCGTGTCCCCTGCGGTCATGGGGAATCGCGATGGCGCAACGCGATGCCGATCACTTCCAGCGAGATTCCAACGACCAGAAGCGCCAGGCCGGGCCAAGTCTCGGGCGCCAGAAACATCAGGGCGGCGCCGAGCACGATCAGCGCGAGGGCGATCGGTCGTCTGACAGCAGTCTTTTTCAGCATGATGAGGATCAGGCGTGGGCCTGCATGAGTACCGGGATGCGTCTTGGGCCGAAGGGCTTGCCGAACTCCCCGAAGCGTCCGGCGATTCGTCCACCGCACTTCGGGCAGGTGCCCTGCGCCGTCAGGTCGTAATGGCGGATATCGTACCAGTCGCGGACAACGGTCGCGTGGTGGCAACCGGGGCAATAGGTCGTGCCGCCCTCGACGTCATGTACGTTGCCCGTATAGACATAGTGCAGGCCTGCGTCGAGCGCAATCCTGCGTGCCTTGGCAAGGGTCGCCGGCGGCGTCGGCGGCACGTCTGCCATCTTCCAGTCGGGGTGGAAGGCGCTGAAGTGCAGCGGCACGTCCGGGCCGAGTTCGCGGGCGACCCATTTCGTCAATTCGCCGACTTCGGCGTCGGAGTCGTTGTGGCCGGGGATCAGCAGCGTGGTGATTTCCAGCCAGCAGTCGGTGTCGTGATGGACATAGACGAGCGTATCGAGAATGGCCTGCAGGTGAGCGCCGGTAAGCTTCACGTAGAAGTCTTCGGTGAAGGCCTTGAGGTCGACGTTGGCCGCATCCATCTTCGAGTAGAACTCGCGCCGCGGTGCATCGTGCATGTAGCCGGCGGTGACGGCGACCGTCTTGAGTCCGAGTTCATGGCAGGCATCCGCCGCATCGAGCGCGTACTCGAAAAACACCACGGGGTCGTTGTAGGTGAAGGCGACGCTCTTGCTGCCGTGGGCGCGCGCGGCCCGGGCGATCGCCTGCGGCGAAGCCTGGTCCATCAGGCGATCCATGTCGCGGGACTTGGAAATGTCCCAGTTCTGGCAGAACTTGCAGGCCAGATTGCAGCCGGCGGTGCCGAACGAGAACACGCTGGAACCGGGATAGAAATGGTTCAGAGGCTTCTTCTCGATCGGGTCGATGCAGAAGCCGGAGGACCGCCCGTAGGTGGTCAGCACCATCTGGTTCTCGGCGCGGCCACGAACGAAGCAGGCGCCGCGCTGGCCTTCGTGAAGCTTGCAGTCGCGCGGGCAAATGTCGCACTGCAGGCGACCGTCGTCGAGCACATGCCAGTATTTTGCCGGGTGGCGCTGGTCGCTACCGATGACTTCATCCATGGCTGCGGAACCCCCTTTCTTCTTCTGTCAGCGTGTCCAGTGTACTCGCAGCAGATTTTCGTCGGGCTTGTGGTGGAATTCGAGTTCGCCCTGATATGCATGGTGTACCGCGTCGCCAATGCCGCGGGCGAGATGGATGTCGGTCGTCGTGACCAGCACGGCGTCGTTCTCGTCTACGATGGCCATGATGCGCTTGAGCGGGTGGGCCAGCCGTTCGCGTTGCTCTTCGTGACGCACCAGGTTAATGATTTCGTCGCGATGGGCAAGGAAAAATGCCCCGCCCAAGCTGACGAAGCCGGCCGGATAGTTGTCATTCACGCGATGACAGGCCGGGCAGGTTTGCTGGTGGGCGTTCTTGGGCGCCTCGTCCCACGCCCAGCGACCCCCGCGGAATATTGCGCCGCACTGCGGACAGACCGTCGGTTCCGGGAGCTTGCCCTTGAGCTTGTAGGCGTCCGGCGCCTCCTCCTGGAGCAGATGGTCACGACGGACAGGGTGAAAACCGGGAGCGAATGGTTTGCTGCTCATGATGGGTTTCCTTTGCTTGAAATGTGTGATGCAGGAGCTCGCTTGGCGACAGTCGAATGCGCATTTTCGACCGGGGTCTCAAGCGGACGACAATGCCACTTGGCGCATTGGATGAGCCAAGTCTAGGTTGTGCGCCAAGGCTGTAAATACCGGAAGCTGGGTATTCCGGGTAGTGGCTTCAAGGTATTTGCCCCGCACTTCCCCATTGCCGGGAATCGATCAAGCTAAAGCG
>JBAZOF010000207.1:0-4772 GCA_041648855.1 Sulfuritalea sp.
GGTCTGATGTGCGTCGCATCGTGTCCTCCGAGCACCTGGTATCCGACAAATGTCCCGAGCTTTCGGAACTCGAATTCGGCCTCATCATCGCCAGCCACGCCTTCGGTCGCTGGATGACGCGCTGCATGGCCGGCGCGGGGGTGAAGGACATGACCGAGACCGAAATCCTCGTCGTGCATCACGTCAATCATCGCGGGCGCGAGAAGAAGCTGGCCGACATCTGCTTCGTGCTCAACATCGAAGATACCCATGTGGTCTCCTACGCGCTGAAGAAACTCGCCAACCTCGGGCTGGTGTCGGGCATCCGGCGCGGCAAGGAAGTGCTGTGGTCGACCACCGAGGCGGGACAGGCGCTGTGCGAGAGATACCGGCAGGTGCGCGAGGCCTGCCTGATGCCGGGCTTTTCCGGCGCGGAAGAGGAGAATCTGCGCATCGGCGATCTGGCGCGGCTGTTGCGCACGCTGTCCGGCCGCTACGACCAGGGTGCCAGGGCGGCATCTTCCATCTGAAGCAATCTCCGGGAGCACTGGAAGCCTCATGACCAATCATCACAGCACGCTTTCCTATCTCGACCCGGCGCGGCCGGAACCCTGGGCCAGCTTCGTCGAACAGATCGACCGCGTCGCGCCGCATCTGGGCAGCTTGTCGCGCTGGATAGAAACGCTGAAACATCCCAAGCGCATTCTGGTGGTCGACGTTCCGATCATTCGCGACGACGGTACGGTGGCGCATTACGAGGGCTATCGCGTGCAGCACAACCTCTCACGCGGGCCGGGCAAGGGCGGCGTGCGCTTTCATCCGGAGGTCTCGCTGAGCGAAGTGATGGCGCTGGCCGGCTGGATGACCATCAAGAACGCCGCACTGGGCCTGCCTTTCGGCGGCGCCAAGGGCGGTGTCCGCATCGATCCGCGGGCTTTCTCCCGCGCTGAGCTGGAGCGCATCACCCGCCGCTACACTTCCGAGATCGGCATCGTCATCGGGCCCGACAAGGATATTCCGGCACCCGATGTCGGCACCAGCGAGCAGACCATGGCGTGGATGATGGACACCTACTCGATGAACGTCGGCCATACCGCGAGCGGCGTCGTCACCGGCAAACCGATAGCGCTGGGCGGCTCGTTGGGCCGCCAGGAAGCGACGGGGCGCGGCGTCTATATCGCGGCGCGCGAAGCCGGCCGCCGCAGCGCGGTTCCGATCTCCGGCGCGCGGGTCGCGGTGCAGGGCTTCGGCAATGTCGGCGGCATCGCCGCGCGCATTTTTCGCGAGAACGGGGCCAAGGTGATCGCCCTGCAGGATGTGCAGGCGACGATTGCCAATCCGGCCGGCATCGACATTCCCGCCGCGATCGCCCACGCGGCGGCGCACGGCAGCCTGACCGGCTTCACCGGCGCGACGCCGGTCAGCGACGACGACTTCTGGCAAATCGATTGCGAGTATTTCGTTCCCGCCGCACTGGAAGGCCAACTGACCCCGCAGCGGGCGCGCGGCTTGCGGGCCAGGATCGTCGTCGAGGGGGCGAACGGGCCGACCACGCCGGCTGCCGACGACATCCTGCACGAGCGAAACGTTCTGGTGATCCCCGATGTACTGGCCAATGCCGGTGGCGTCACCGTGTCCTACTTCGAATGGGTGCAGGATTTTTCGAGCTTCTTCTGGAGCGAGGAAGAGATCAACGCCCGCCTCGAAAGCATCATGATCAAGGCCTTCGATGCGATTTGGCAGATGGCGCGGGAACGCAAGGTGTCGATCCGCACCGCTGCCTTCATCATTGCCTGTCAGCGCGTGCTTGCGGCCCGCGAACAGCGCGGGCTGTATCCGTAAACCGCAGCGGCCGCAGCGGCAGCCGCCTAACGCGCTGACTGCTGGACGACGCGGTTGCGGCCGGCCTGTTTGGCCTGATACACCCTGCGGGTGGCCTGGGCCAGCAACAGGTCGAGGTTGTTGCCGTCCTGGGGATAGCTCGCCGTGCCGATGCTGACGGTCGTGACGACGGGCCGGCCGAGCAGGGTCAGCGAACTCGTCGCCACCGCCGCGCGCATCTTTTCGGCGACATGGAGCGCTCCCGCGGCCGGCGTTTCCGGCAGCAGCACGACAAACTCCTCGCCGCTCTGGCGCGCCAGCACGTCGGAGCGGCGCATTTGCCCGCGGAGGATCTTGACCAGAGCCGCCAGCAGGTCATCGCCGGCCTTGTGGCCTTGCTCGTCGTTGACCTGCTTGAGCGTGTCGCACTCGATGACCAGCAGGGTTATGGCTCTGTCGTAGCGTATGGCCTGGCCGAACAGGCTGTCGGCAACGATGGCGAATCCGCGCCCGCTGAGCGCCTCGGTCAGCTCGTCCGTTTCCGACGGGAGCGTCGTCTGGTTGAGGCTGTAGCGTATGTCGGATGCAAACATCGTGGTGATGTAGGCCACCAGTACCATGGGGGCAAACTGGACGAAGAGGCCTGCGAGGTACTTGGGCGAGACGATTTCGACGAGGGTGAAATCCCCGCCGAGGAAGATCAGGCAGACGGCGATCAACGCCAGTTCGAGGAGCGTGGTGAGCTTGCCCAGCGCCAGTGCGCTGGTAATGATGATCAGCAGGTAGGAGTTGATCAGCGGACTTTCGAGCCGGCCCGTATGCAGCAGCGCCCAGGTGATGAAGCCGGTCATGATCCAGGTCTCGACCGCGAGCTTCCAGCGCGACTCGCGCTTGAAGAACGTGGCGTAGCGCAGGCCCATGATGGACATCGTGTAGAGCACCATGGAGAGGACGATGCCCGGCCGGTCGTCGGGGTCGGTACCGCCGAAGACGTGGTACAGCAGTACCACGATCAGCAGCAGCCATTCGATTTCGCCGACGGATCGCGAGATTCCGCGCAGCTGTTCCTCTTCCATGGAGGTGGGAGTCCCCGCCTCCTTGTTCTTGTCCATGAGTCCCATTTGTCGTTCGCTTCCGGTCTGGTCCCAGCGGCTTTGCAATATATTCATTATGCACTTGTCGCGCAACAGAGGGCTCCCCTTCCAGTCCGATTTGGCGGCACAATCGCATCAGACACGAGCCGGGCTCGCGCTGAGGACAGGGAGCAGATGAATTGAAGATCGCCAACAACGTCGCCGAACTGGTCGGCAATACCCCTCTGGTGCGCCTCAACCGGATCAATGCCGGGACGGAGTTTGAAAATGCGGCGACCATCGCGCTGAAGCTGGAGTTCTTCAATCCGGCCCACAGCGTCAAGGACCGAATCGCCGTGGCGATGCTGGATGCCGCCGAAAAGGCGGGCCGGATCAAGCCGGACACCATCATTCTCGAGCCGACGTCGGGCAACACCGGGATCGGCCTCGCCATGGTCGCCGCGGCGCGAGGCTACAAGTCGGCCTTCGTCATGCCGGAGACCATGAGCCGCGAGCGCAAGCTGATGCTCAAGGCCTATGGCGCCGAGCTGATCCTGACGCCGGGGCCGGAGGGCATGCCCGGCGCGATCAAGAAGGCCGACGAAATGGCGGCAGCGGATTCACGCTACTTCATCCCGCAGCAGTTCGAGAATCCGGCCAATCCCGAGATCCATCGCCAGACCACGGCCGAGGAGATCTGGGCGGACACCGACGGCAAGGTGGATATTTTCGTCGCCGGCATCGGCACCGGCGGCACCATCACCGGTGTCGGTGAGGTGCTCAAGGCGAGGAAGCCGGGCGTGCAGATCATCGCCGTCGAACCCGATGCCAGCCCGGTGCTGTCGGGCGGAGCACGCGGGCCGCATCCGATTCAGGGCATCGGCGCCGGTTTCGTTCCGGAGATCCTCAACACGAAAATCTACGACGAAGTCGTGCGCGTCAAGAATGACGATGCGCTGAATACCGCGCGCAAGCTCGCCACCGACGAAGGCCTGCTGGTCGGCATTTCATCGGGCGCCGCAGTGTGGGCCGCGCTGGAAGTGGCGAAGCGGCCGGCGAGCAAGGGCAAGCTGGTGGTGGTGATCATTCCGTCCTTCGGCGAGCGCTATCTGTCGACGGTCTTGTATCAGCACTTGGAGGTCTAAGGCTCCAGGCGGCTTTACATCGCCGTCCCGCCAGCGCCGACTTTTGACTCCATGCCTCGGCTGAAGCGCGACATGGAGTAGCAGCCGATCCAGTAGATCGCGCCGATGAACAGATAGCCTTCGAGATGGAAGGAGCGCCATTCGGCATCGCCCGCCAGCGCCAGCGAGAGCGAGCCGGTCAACTCGTAGAGACTGACCACGGTCACCAGCGAGGTGTCTTTGAAGACGCTGACGGCGCTGTTCATCATGGATGGGATCACGGCGCGCAGCGCCTGCGGCAGGATGATCCAGCGCATCGCCTGCCAGCGGCCGAGGCCCAGCGCCGCCGCGGCGTCGTGCTGGCCGATCGGCACGGCCTGCAATCCGCCGCGTATGGTTTCCGACAGGTAGGCCGCGGCGAACAGCACGATGCCGGCCTGGACGCGCAGCAGCACATCGATAGCGAAGCCCTGCGGCAGGATGATGGGGAACAGGAAAGAGGCGAGGAACAGCACCGAAATCAGCGGCACGCCGCGCACCAGTTCGACGTAGAGCGCGCACAGGCCGCGCAGCAGCGGCAGGTCCGATTGCCGGCCGAGGGCGACCCCGATCGCGAGGGGAAAGGCCAGCAACATGCCCATGGTCGCCAGCAGCAGCGTCAACGGCAAGCCGCCCCACTGGTCGCTGCCGACCGGCGTGAGACCGAAGCGGCCGCCGCCCATGAGCATGAAGAAGGCCGGCAGGGCCAGCGTCCATGCCGTCACGAGGGACCGGA
>JBAZOF010000208.1:0-4747 GCA_041648855.1 Sulfuritalea sp.
CCAGGTCTTTCAACCCGAACCAGCCGCCGTCCCTTCGATCTCGGAACGTCAGCCCGCCACCACCTCCAGCACAGCAAGCACCTACACCTATCGGTTGTTTGGTTTTTAAAGAACTTCCGCCTTCCTTCTCTTCCTTCGGCGACTCCGCAATCAGCAGAGAAGGGAGATTATAGGGGGCCATTTCCTTTGTGTAAACCCCTTCGCTCTTTTTTCTTTCCGGTTCGTGCAGAAGACGACGCGAAGCCGAATTTCAGTCCCGCCCCGTGCGTTGAACTGAAACTGAAATCTTCTGCCCGCGGGCATCGTAAAATCCTGCGCCATGACGCCGTATGCCCTGGTCCGACCATTCCTCTTCGCGCTCGATGCCGAGCATGCCCACGAACTGACGCTTCGCCTTCTTGCGATTGGCGATTCGCTGGGACTGCTACCCGCGCCGCCGGCGACCGGCAAGCCGATCGAGGTCATGGGACTGCAGTTCCCCAACCGCGTCGGGCTGGCCGCCGGCCTCGACAAGAACGGGACCGCGATCGACGGCCTGAGCCGCCTCGGCTTCGGCTTCCTGGAAGTAGGCACGGTTACGCCACGCCCTCAACCCGGCAATCCCAAGCCGCGCCTGTTCCGGCTGCCGGAACACGAGGCGATCATCAACCGCATGGGCTTCAACAACGAGGGAATCGACGCCCTGTGCCGCCGCTTGGCGCAGGTCCGTTATCGCGGCATCCTCGGCATCAACATAGGGAAGAACTTCGACACGCCGATCGAGCGGGCGGTCGATGACTACCTGCTCTGCCTCGACAAGGCCTATCCGCTGGCCAGCTACGTCACCGTCAATATTTCGTCGCCCAATACCAAGAACCTGCGCCAATTGCAGGGAGCGTCGGAGCTCGACGCCCTGCTGGGCACCCTGAAAGTCCGGCAAACCGCCCTCGCCGACATGCATGGCAAGTACGTTCCGCTGGCGCTCAAGATCGCGCCTGACCTCGACTCGGGCCAGATCGCCAACATCGCGGACGCCCTCAGGCGACATCGTATCGACGCCGTCATCGCGACCAACACGACATTGGGTCGCGAAGGAGTCGAAAAATCGCCCCTGGCGGCCGAAGCGGGCGGGCTGTCCGGTAGCCCGCTGTTCGAGAAATCGACCGCGGTGATAAGCAGCCTCGCGCAGGCACTGGCCGGCGAACTGCCAATCATCGCGGCCGGCGGCATCACCAGCGGCAAGCGCGCGCACGCCAAGCTGGACGCCGGCGCGGCGCTGGTGCAGATCTACAGCGGACTGATCTACAGGGGCCCGCGACTTGTCGCCGAGTGCATCGAAGCGACCAGCATCTGAGCGCGGTACAATTTGTATCCGCATGCGTGAACACCCTTAAAAGCGAGATAATTTGATCTCCCCCAATTGTTGCGGAGCAACCGTGGCCTTCCGCACGTCATGACCAGCTATCTCTTCGTTGTTCTCGGCGCCGTCCTGGTCAACAACGTCGTCTTCGTCCGCATACTCGGCTTGTGTCCTTTCATGGGCGTCTCGAAGAAGCTCGAGACGGCAGTCGGCATGGGCGCTGCCACTACCTTCGTGCTGACCATGGCCTGCGGGGCGAGCTTCATCATCGATCGCTGGCTGCTGATACCCAATCAGCTCGAGTACCTGCGCACCCTGTCCTTCATCGTCACCATCGCCGCAATCGTGCAGTTGACGGAGCTGGTGATCCAGAAGACCAGTCCGCTGCTGCACCAGGTGCTCGGTATCTATCTGCCCCTGATCACGACCAATTGCGCGGTGCTCGGCATCCCGCTGCTCAACGTGAGCCTGCGTCACAACTTCCTCGAATCACTGCTGTTCGGCTTCGGCAGCGCGGTGGGGTTCACGCTGGCGCTGATCCTGTTCGCCGGCATCCGCGAGAGGCTCGAAGCCGCCGACGTTCCGGTCCATTTCCGCGGCACGGCCATTGCCATGATTACTGCGGGCCTGATGAGCCTCGCCTTCATGGGGTTCGCCGGGCTGGACAAGTACAAGTAGCCATGTTCGAAGCGATTCTGGTCATGGCCTTCGGCGCCCTCGTGCTGGGCGCCGCCCTCGGCTACGCGGCGGTGCGGTTTCGCGTCGAAGGCGATCCGCTGGTGGAAAAGATCGATGCCATATTGCCGCAGACGCAATGCGGGCAATGCGGCTTCCCCGGCTGCAAGCCCTACGCCCAGGCCATCGCCAAGGGCGAGGCCGAAATCAACCAGTGCCCGCCGGGCGGCGACGAAGGCATCCACAAGCTCGCCGACCTCCTCGGCCGCGAGTTCAAGCCGCTTTCCGCCGAACACGGCGTCGAAAAACCGAAGTCCGTCGCCGTCATCGACGAACAGGTCTGCATCGGCTGCACGCTGTGCATACAGGCCTGCCCGGTCGATGCGATCGTCGGCGCCGCAAAGCAGATGCATACCGTCGTTGAGCCCTTGTGCACCGGCTGCGAGCTGTGCCTGCCGCCCTGCCCGGTCAATTGCATCACGATGGAGCCGATCGGCGAGAGCGTCGAAAACTGGAAGTGGAAATACCCGGTGTTCAAGATCGATCCGGCGCAGCAGGAGTCGAAGTGAGCACGCTGCAACGCCTGTTCAAGTTCAATGGCGGCGTCAAGCCGGCCTACAACAAGGAGGCCTCGACCCGGCTGCCGATCGCCGTGGCGCCAACGCCGACTTTGCTCGTGATCCCGCTGCACCAGAGCATCGGCGGCATGCCGCGCCCGCTGGTCAAGGACGGCGAACGCGTGCTCAAGGGACAGCGCATCGGTGGTGCCGACGGCAATGCGTCTTCGGCAGTGCATGCCTCGACCTCGGGCACCGTGGTCGCCGTCGAAATGCGGCTGATGCCGCATACATCGGGGCTGTCGGCGCTCTGCGTGGTGATCGAGCCGGATGGCCGCAACGAATGGATTGATCGCCAGCCCTTCGCCTTCCGCAGCGCCTCGCCGGCGCAAACCCGCGACTATCTGCGTGACGCCGGCGTGGTCGGGCTGGGCGGGGCGGTATTTCCCACCCACCTCAAACTCAACCCCGGAAAGCAGGGCAAGCTCGACACCCTGGTCTTGAATGGTGTCGAATGCGAGCCCTTCATCACCTGCGACGACGTGCTGATGCGGGAGCGTGCCGAGACCATCCTCAAGGGCGCGACCATCATGCGCGAGATGCTCGCCGCCGGACAAGTGCTGATCGGCATCGAGGACAACAAGCCGGAAGCCATCGCCGCCATGGAGGTCGCCGCCCGGGCCGCCAATCAAGCGGCCGGCGATGAGGCGATGCGGGTGGTTTCCGTGCCGACGCGCTACCCGGCGGGGGGCGCCAAGCAACTGATCCGGGTCCTCACCGGGATCGAAGTGCCGCACGGCAAACGTTCGACCGACTACGGCGTGCAGTGTTTCAACGTCGGCACGGCCTATGCAGTTTACGAGGCCATCGCACTCGGCCAGCCGCTGATCTCGCGCATCGTCACCGTTGCCGGAAATGTCGGCGGGGCGCGGAACTACGAAGTGTTGTTCGGCACCTCCATGCACGACCTGATCGCAATGTGCGACCCTCTGCCCGACAGTGATCGCGTGATCATGGGCGGACCCATGATGGGCCTGCTGATGCCCAGTGATGACGTCCCGGTGGTCAAGGCCACCAACTGCGTGCTGATCGGCTCGAAGAAACTGTTTCCGCCGCCGCCGCCCGAAATGCCCTGCATCCGCTGCGGCGAATGCGCCAAGGCCTGCCCCGCCGACCTGCAGCCCTTCGAAATGTACTGGTTCTCGCGGGCGAAGATTTTCGGCAAGGCCCAGGAATACAGCCTGTTCGACTGCATCGAATGCGGCTGCTGTGCCTATGTCTGTCCCTCGCACATTCCGCTGGTCGATTACTACCGCTTCGCCAAGAGCGAAATCTGGGCGCGCGAAGTGGAGAAGGAGGCCGCGGACGTGGCGCGCGAACGCTACGAGTTCCGTCTGTTGCGCGAAGAACGCGAGAAGCAGGAGAAAGCCGCCAAGCTCGCGGCGAAGACTGCCGCAGGACGCGAGAAGGCAGCCGCGGCGCTGGCCGAGGCCGAGAAGCCGGCCATCACTCCGGAGGAGGATACGAAAAAGGCACTGATCGCGGCAGCGCTCGAACGCGCCAAGGCACAGAAGGAGCAGGTGCATCCGGAGAACGTGAGCAACCTGACACCGGAGCAGGAAGCCGAAGTTGCCGCCATCGAGGCGCGTCGCGCGGAGATTCGCGAAATGGCCAAGCCGCACCTGCGGCAGGACGACTGAAAAGATCCCCAAGTGAACAATTCCCCCTACTTCCTCAAGCCCGCCAGCGTGCAATCCGTGATGTTGCGCGTGCTGCTCGCGCTGCTGCCGGGCATCGCCGCCTACGTCTGGTTCTTCGGCGCCGGGATACTGGTGCAGATCGCACTGGCTTCCGTGACGGCATTGGTCGCGGAAGCCGTCATGCTGAAGCTGCGCGGCAAGCCGCTGATGATGTTCCTCGGCGACGGCTCGGCGCTGGTCACGGCCTGGCTGATCGCCCTGACCTTCCCCTCGATCGCTCCCTGGTGGCTGACCGTGCTCGGCACCCTGCTCGCCATCGTCGTCGCCAAGCATCTTTATGGCGGACTGGGACAGAATCCCTTCAATCCTGCCATGGTGGCCTTTGCGCTGATGATCGTCGCCTATCCCCTGCTCATGTCGCAATGGCCGAGAGTGGACGCCACCGACTTTGCCGTGCAGTGGCAGGCGATTTTCGG
>JBAZOF010000209.1:0-4740 GCA_041648855.1 Sulfuritalea sp.
CCTCAACATCATCGTTCCCTACTTCGACCAGGTGCGCTACAAGCTGACCACCAAGGACATCATCCTCGATGTGCAGGAACAGGAGGTCATCACCAAGGACAACGCCGTGATCCTGACCAATGCGATTGCCTTCATCAAGGTCACCGATCCGATCAAGGCGGTCTACGGCGTGACGGATTTCTCCGAGGCGATTCGCAACATGATCATGACCACCTTGCGTTCGATCATCGGCGAGATGACGCTCGACGAGGCGCTGTCCAATCGGGACAAGATCAAGGCGCGCTTGCGCGAAGGCGTCGCCGATGAAGCCATCGACTGGGGCCTGACGGTGAAGTCGGTCGAGATCCAGGACATCAATCCTTCGGAGTCCATGCAAAAGGCCATGGAGGCGCAGGCCTCCGCAGAGCGCGAGCGCAAGGCGATGGTGACCAAGGCGGAAGGCACCAAGCAGGCAACCATCCTCAACGCCGAAGCGCAACTGCAGGCCGCGCGCCTGCAGGCCGAAGCGCAGATCACGCTGGCCGATGCCTCGGCCGAGTCGATCAAGCGCGTCGCCGCGGCGATCGGCACCGAAGACGCGCCGATGCGCTATATGCTCGGCGAGAAATACATTCACGCCATCGGCAATCTGGCCAAGTCGGACAATGCCAAGACGGTGTTGATTCCTGCCGACATCCAGGACACCCTGCGCGGCATTCTCGGCAGTCGCAAGTAGTCGCGAAGCGACGATTCCCCATATCCCATGCGCCTGTTGGCTTTCGAGACCGCGACGCGGCGGCTGTCGGTTGCGTTGTGGCAGGACGGCGCGACTATCGAGCGCGCCGAGGAAGTGCCCAACGGCGGCTCCGAACGCCTGTTGCCGTGGATGCACGAGTTGCTGGCTGAGGCCGGCCTGACGCTGGCGCAGATCGACGGCATTGCCTTCGGTGCCGGCCCCGGCGGCTTCACCGGGCTGCGCCTGGCCTGCGGGGTGGCGCAGGGATTGGCCTATGGCCTCGATCTTCCGGTGATGCCGGTGTCGACCCTGGAAGCGCTGGCGCTGGCGTCCGGCAAGCGCGAGGTCTGGGCCTGCCTCGATGCGCGCATGAACGAAGTGTATAGCGCGACCTATCTGGTCGATGGCGATGCCGTGCAGCAGGTCACGGCTCCCGTCTGCGTGCCGCCCGCCGTGGTGCCGGCGCCGACTCTTGCCGGCGTCTGGGGCGTGGGCGATGGCTTTGCTGTCTACAGCGACCTGCTGATCGCCGGAAAGCGGGATCTTGCGGGGGTGCGTGCGGATGTATTTCCGACGGCCGCCGCCGTGCTGCGCCTCGCCGCACCGGCATTTGCGCGCGGCGAGGCGGTGCCGGCCGCGCAGGCGCAGCCCATCTACGTGCGTGACAAGGTGGCCTTGACCACGGCCGAGCGGATCGCGCGCGGCGGGGCGAAATAGTGCTGCACTTTTCGCTCATGACGGAGGCGGAACTCGATGCGGTGGCGGAGGCGGAAGCGCGCATCTATGACTTCCCCTGGACGCGCGGCAACTTCGCCGATTCGCTGGCGGCCGGCTATGGCGCCTGGCTGGCGGAGGAGGGTGGCCGCATGGCGGGCTATGCGGTCATGATGCAGATCGTGGACGAAGCGCACCTGCTCAATATCAGCGTGTTGCCGGAATTGCAGCATGGCGGCCGCGGCTCGGCGCTGTTGCTGCACCTTTTCGACCAGGCCCGGCGGCAAGGCGCAACGCGCATGCTGCTCGAGGTGCGCCCCGGCAATCTTGCCGGGCAGGACTTCTACCGGCGCTATGGCTTCGCCGAAATCGGGCGGCGTCGGGATTATTATCCGGCGCATGGAGGACGCGAGGATGCCATCGTGATGGCACGCGACTTATGAACAGGAATGACATTCTGCGCGAGATGGGCCTCGGGCCTGTCTGGAAATTGCGCGCGACGCCGCCGCAGGCCCCGGCTGAGCCGGTCGCAGTCGCCGCTGCCGTCGCCGTCGAGGCGGTGGCGCAGGACGTGCCGGTTGTCGCGCCCATCGTGCCTATCGTACCTATCGTACCCGCGGCTCCGGCTGCGGCGATGGACTGGGATGAACTTGCCGCGACGGTAGCGGCGTGCCGCCAGTGCCGACTTTGCGAGACGCGCAAACAGGCGGTGCTCGGCGTTGGCGATCGCAATGCCGATTGGCTGTTCGTCGGCGAGGGGCCGGGCGCCGAAGAGGACGAGCGCGGCGAACCCTTCGTCGGCCAGGCCGGCAAACTGCTCGACAACATGCTGGCGGCGATCGGTCTCAAGCGTGGCGAGGACGTGTATATCGCCAATGCCGTCAAGTGCCGACCGCCCGAGAACCGTACCCCCGCGCCGGAAGAGGCGGCGGCCTGCAAGCCCTGGCTGGAACGGCAGATCGAATTGATCCAGCCGAAGCTGATCGTCGCGCTTGGCCGGCCGGCGGCGCAGACGCTGTTGCAAGCCGAAGTCAAGATCGCCGCCGCGCGCGGCAAGCTGCACGACTATCGCGGCATCCCCGTGATAGTCACCTACCACCCCGCCTACCTGCTGCGCACGCTGCCGGACAAGGCCAGGGCGTGGGAGGATCTCTGCTTCATGAAACGAACCATGCAAGAAAGAAAGAGCGGCTGATGTCCCACGGCAGCGAAGGCTCGGTACGGGCGATTTTCTACGCCTTGGGTGCGAACTTCGGCATCGCGGTGTCGAAATATGTCGCGGCGTTCTGGACCGGCTCCGGTTCGATGCTGGCCGAGGCGATTCATTCGACCGCCGACTGTGCCAACCAGTTGCTGTTGCTGCTGGGCCTGAAGCAGGCGCGCCGTCCCGCCAGCGCCGACTTTCCCTTGGGCCATCATCGCGTCACCTACTTCTGGTCGATGATCGTGGCGCTCATGCTGTTCTTCATGGGCGGCGCGTTTTCCGTTTACGAAGGCATCGAGCGCCTGCTGCATCCGCAGCCCCTGCAAAACGGTTTGATCGCCATGGCGGTGCTGGGCGGCGCGGCGGTGCTGGAGGCCTTTTCCCTGTGGGGTGCGCTGAAGGAGATTCGCAAGATCGCCGGGGAACAGCCTTTCCTCGAGTGGTTTCGCGAAACGCGCCAGTCCGAACTCATGGTGGTGGCCGGCGAAGACATCGCGGCCCTGCTCGGCCTGGCGCTGGCCTTCGTCGCAGTTGCCGCCACCGTCATTACCGGCAATCCGCTGTGGGATGCGCTCGGCACGCTGGCCATCGGCGCGGTGCTGATGGCCATAGCGATTGCGGTGATGATCGAGGTCAAGGGACTGATCGTCGGCGAATCGGCGGCGCCGCAACTGCGCGCCGAGATCGAGGCTTTTGTGGCCGCTCAGCCCGAAGTCGAAAAAGTTTTGAATGTCATCACGCTGGCCTGGGGCGACAAGGTCGTCATTGCGGTCAAGGCGCACATGCGCGGCATGGAAACCCGGACCGGCTTGCAGATGGTCGAGGCCATCAACGCCGTCGAGGCACGCATGCAGGAACGCTTTCCGAACGCGCAGTGGGTGTTCTTCGAACCGGACGTGCGCTGAACGCTACTGGTTGAAGGCCTTGCCCATCATCTGGGTCCAGATTCGGCACTCCGTCATGCCCTGACGGCGGCTGCTTTCGACGAGACGTTCCATTTCGGCGAGCAGGCGCTGACGGTCGGCTTCGTCGCGCGGTCTTTTCTCCGGCGTGGGGCTGCGCAGCATGTCAAGCCCCTGCTGAATTGCCGTGCGACAATTGTCTTCGTTGGGCGGCGGGGCGGCCATGGCGCATGCGGATGACAAGCTCAGGCAGGCAATCAGCAAGCGGTCCCGCAGCGGCAGTCTCATGGACGCATTCCTCTAGTGATGCGCCGCGTCGTCCAGATGGGCGACGTCGTCGCGTTCGCGCTGGTTGATCTCGTGCTGACGCTTCACCAGCCACATGGTGCCGGCGACGAACAGGCCGAAGAGGACGATTATCCAGTAGATCGACAGCTGGGCCTTGAGCAGCACGGAGTAGGTGCTGGTCATGATCAGGATTGAAAGGTTCTCGTTGAAATTCTGCACCGCGATGGAATGTCCGGCGCCCATCAGGATGTGGCCGCGGTGCTGCAACAGCGCATTCATGGGCACCACGAAGAAGCCGGAAAAAATGCCTATCAGGACCAGCAGCGGTGTCGCCAGCCACATGTCGCGCACGCCGATCATGACGATGACGCCGACGCCCATGGCAATGCCGAGCGGGATCACGCGCACCGACTTCTTCAGGGTGATCATCCGTGCCGCGAGGATGGCGCCGATCGCCACGCCGACGGCGACCACGCCCTGCAGCATGCTGGCCTTGGACAAGTCGAGATTCAAGGCCACCTTGGCCCACTCCAGCACGATGAACTGCAGCGTCGCGCCGGCGCCCCAGAACAGTGTGGTGACGGCCAGCGAGATCTGGCCCAGCTTGTCGCGCCAGAGCAACTTGAGGCAGTGGTTGAATTCATGGAACAGATAGACCGGATTCTTCTTCAGCGGCTTGTGGTCGACGCCGGTGTCCGGGATGTAAAGATTGAACAAGGCGGCGATCAGGTAGAGCGAGCCGACGATGATCAGTGTCATCTCGGCGACGGTATCAACTCCGGTTTCTATGACCGGAAAGTCCAGTGCAAGCAACCCGTGCGCGATCTCCGGCCGGATCAGCGCGCCGCCGAGCACCACGCCGAGGATGATCGCGCCGACTGTGAGGCCCTCGATCCAGCCATTGGCGACCACCAGCA
>JBAZOF010000210.1:0-4683 GCA_041648855.1 Sulfuritalea sp.
GCTGCGCGAGCGCCTGTCTGCCTGCGCCTGGCAGGCGGCCGAACTGGGGCAGGCCGTCAAGCAGACCGCCGCCGAATCGGGCTTGAAGATGCCGCAGCTGGCGATTCCCTTGCGCGTGGCCCTGCTGGGAATGCCCCAGTCGCCTTCGATCGATGCGGTGCTGGAAGTCCTGGGGCGCGAGCGCGTACTGGCGCGCCTGGCTGCGGTGCTGACGGCCTGAATCACATCGGCGATCACCCGGGCTTCGGCGAGAGCGGGTCAGGTTTCGTGCGTTCCTTGCTGCGCTGCCTGCTTCCGGTTGTGTTCCTGACCGCCTGCGCGACCTCGCCCGAGGGACGCAGGCAGTTGACGGCGCCGGCCCCTTTGCAGGGTTTCAGCGCGGTCTATTCGGAATTCGACATGCACCTGCAGCTGGTCACGGCCACGGACGCGCCGTCATGCCAGGAGGCGCTATGCGCTGCAGACCGGGCTTTTGACCAGCGCATTCTTGCGATCGGGCGGCGTCTCGCCTGGGCGGCTTTTCGCCAGCATACCGACCTGCATTTGCGTTTTTCCCGCTTCGAGTTCGTCGTCGCCGATAAGGCCGATCCGGGCGCTGCATCCAGTGCAGCGGGGACGGTGGTGGTCTATCGCGGCGTGCGCGGACTGGATCTCGACGACGCGGCGCTGGCCTTTGTTCTGGCGAGAGAGATGAGCCACGTGATTGCCGGCCATCACGATGAGAACGTGACCACCAGCATACTGGTGGCGGTGGCTGCGCAGATTCTGCTTCCGGTGCTGAATGTCGGAAGCCTGTTTTCAAGCAGCGCGGCGACGACTGCAGCGGCGTCGACGGCTGCCACGTCGGCCGCGACGACCGCGGTTGCTTCGGCCGCGTCATTTGCCGGTTCGCGCGTGTTGCGGGCGGGCGATCGTCCGCAGCAGGTGCGCGAGGCCGAGGCGATCGCCATGAAATTGCTGGCCGCTGCCGGTTGGGATGGTCGCGACGTAAGCGACCAGCTGGAGGCCTTGCGCCCCGCACTGCCTGATGAACCGGCGTGGACGGAGGAACTGCGTCAATCGGCGCGGCGTATCGCCAGCCTGATGCAGGGGCCCGTCCTTCCGGACGCTTCGCGACCGATGGGCACCCTGGGTCAGGCCGGGACGGCGTCGGCATTCGATCTGCCGCCGCCCATCGTCATCAAGCCGTATTAGTTGCGCCCGCGGCGCAGGGCACGCAGGTGGAAGCGGGCCGGATCAACCGCCCTCGCGAGTTCCCGCTCTATCGGCAGGGGGGCGCCTTCCAACTGGCTGGCGAGCAGCTCGGCGGCCAGCGGCGCCCAGACCATGCCACGCGCCGAGAGTCCCAGTAGGGCATGGAGGCCGGCTTCGCGCGGCAGGTTGTCGAGTGATGGCGAATTGCCGGCGGCGGCCGTCGTGTCCGGCAGCAGGCCGACCAGCGGTAGCCGGTCCGGAGCCGCGCAGCGCAGGCCGACCCGGCCGCCAAGCCTTGCCGCATCGATGCCTTGCGCGGCGCCGGGCAGCAGTTCGTCCAGCCGTTGCAGGTTGCCGGCATGATCGGCGAGGCGGATGCCCAAATCGGTGTCGCCGCTGTCGAAGCTGGCGCCGACGCAGACGATTCCGGCCTGCGGAGGGGTCACATACCCCGAGCGGCAAAGCACGTGGCGAAATGGCGGATCGATGCGTTCGGCCATGTCTTGCGACAGGCAGCTGATCTGGCCGCGGATCGACGTCAGGGGCAGGGCTTGGGGCAGCAGCCGGTTGGCGGCGTGGGCGTTGGCGAGTATCACGTGCGGCGCACTGGCCAGCAGTTCACCGTCGGAGTCGAGGGCCTGCCAGCCATCAGGGCATTTTCGAAGCGACGCGACCTCCGACCCGAAATGCAGGTGCAGATGCGCGCCGCAGGCAGCCAACAGGGTGGCGCAGACGCTGCCGGGGCTGACCCAGCCGCCCGCGGGGAACCACCAGCCGCCGTGCGCCACATCACGGCCGATCAAGCTCGCTGCTGCGTCGCGTTCGAGGAACGCAACGAAGTCGGAAGGCAGCTTGATCTGCTCAACCGTCGCACGCTGCAATTCCTCGTGAGCCGAGTCGCGCGCGACTTGCAGCACGCCGCAGGGCGACCAGCGCACCGTCGGCAGATCCGCCAAGCGGCGCAGTGCATACAGATAGCAGGCGCGCGACAGCCTCGCCGCCAGCGCATCGTCTTTCGCCAGATGCGGCAGCAGTATGCCGGCCGGGTTGCCCGAGGCCTCCTGTGCAGGCTGCCCATGGCGCTCGAACAGATCGATCTGCCAGCCGCGGCTGGCCAGTCGTTCGCTGATTGCGGTACCCGCCAGCCCGGCACCGATGACGATGGCACGGCGCTCCCGGGATGGCTGCGACAGGCGGAAAGTCGGCGCGGGTGACACGGCGCCTTCAAGGCGACCGACCAGCATTTCGCGCTTGGGGGCAAAGCCGGGGCGGCGCTCCAGTTTCCAGCCGGCGCGCTCCAGCGTGCGGCGCAATTCGCCCGCAACACTCCAGGTCGCCAGCGTTGCCGCCGGCTTGCAGAGACGGGTGATTGCCGTGATCAGCGCGGGTGACCACAACTCGGGGTTTTTCGACGGGGCGAAGCCGTCGAGGTAGGCCGCATCGGCGCTGGCAGCCAGTTGCGGCAGCAAGGCCTGTGCGTCGCCCAAGAGCAGCGTCAGGGTGACTTTGCCATCATCGAAATGCAGGCGATGGAAACCCGGCGTCAGTGGCGGCCACTGCCGCAGCAGTTCCCCGGCCAGGGACCCAAGTTCAGGATAGCGTGCCAGCAAACGGGACAGATCATCGCGGCGGAAGGGATGCTTCTCGACAGAGACATAGTGCAGCCGACCGCTCGCCTTCGATTCGCGCCAGGCCTGCCAGGTAACAAGAAAATTCAGCCCGAGGCCGAAGCCGGCTTCCAGGATGACAAAGCGCTCGATGCCCATCCAGCGCGCGGGCAATTCGTTGCCGGTCAGGAAAACATGGCGGGCCTGCGCCAAGGCGCCGTGAGCCGCGTGATAGACGTCGTCGTAGGCTGTTGAATACGGCGTGCCATCGCCGGCTGCCGCCGGTTCGGCGGGAACCAGCGGTGGCTGCATTACTCAGGACGCATCTGCGGGAACAGGATAACGTCGCGGATCGATGCCGAGTTGGTCAGCAGCATGACCAGTCGGTCGATACCGATGCCGCAGCCGCCCGTGGGCGGCAGTCCGTATTCCAGCGCGCGAATGTAATCGGCGTCGTAATACATGGCTTCCTCGTCGCCGGCTTCCTTGGCCTTGGCCTGCTGCATGAAGCGCGCCGCCTGATCCTCGGGATCGTTGAGCTCGGAAAATCCGTTGGCGATTTCGCGGCCGACGATGAACAACTCGAAGCGCTCGGTGATGTCCGGGTTGTCGTCGTTGCTGCGCGCCAGCGGCGAGACTTCGGCCGGGTAGTCGATGATGTAGGTCGGATCCCACAACTCGGATTCGGTGGTTTCCTCGAACAGTGCCAGTTGCAGAGTCCCCAAGCCGGCGCGCGCCATGTGCGGTGACTTCATGTCGACCCTGAGATCGGCGAGTTTTTGCCGCAGCCAGTCGATGTCGTTCAGTTGCTCGAAACTGTAGCCCGGGTGATAGTGATGAATGGCGCCGACGATGGTGAGACGGGCGAAGGGCTTGGAGAGATCGAGCGTGCGTCCCTGATACTCGAACACCTCGGTGCCGAGCGCCTCGCGGGCCGAGTGACGCAGGAGGCCTTCGGTGAAGTCCATCAGGCGGCGGTAATCCGTATACGCCTCGTAGAACTCCATCATGGTGAATTCGGGGTTGTGGCGCGGGCTGAGACCTTCGTTGCGGAAGTTGCGGTTGACCTCGAAGACCTTCTCGAAACCGCCGACCACCAGGCGCTTGAGATAGAGCTCCGGCGCGATGCGCAAGAACAGTTCCATGTCCAGCGCATTGTGGTGCGTGGTGAAGGGCTTGGCCGCGGCGCCGCCGGGAATGGGATGCATCATCGGCGTTTCGACTTCGAGGAAGCCGTGGTGCATCATGTAATTGCGGATCGACTGGATCATCCGGCTGCGGGCGACGAAGGTGAAGCGCGTCTGCTCGTTGGTGATCAGGTCCAGTTCGCGGCTGCGGTATTTCTGCTCGACGTCGGTGAGGCCGTGGAACTTCTCGGGCAGCGGCCGCAGCGACTTGGTGAGCAGGCGGATGCTGGTGCAGTGCACGGTCAGCTCGCCGGTCTTGGTCTTGAACAGCGTGCCGACGCAGCCGACGATGTCGCCCAGATCCCAGCCCTTGAATTCCTTGTGCGTTTCTTCGCCGGTGCCATCGTTGCTGACAAAGATCTGGATGCGGCCGGAAACGTCCTGGATGCTGGCGAAGCTGGCTTTGCCCATCACGCGCTTCAACATGATGCGGCCGGCAACCTTGACCTCGATCGGCGTCGCTTCCAGCTCTTCGCGCGTTTTTGCGCTATAGAGATCGTCGAGCCGTTCGGCGAGGTTCTCGCGCGAGAAGTCGTTGGGGAAGGCCTTGCCGGTCGCGCGCCAAGCCGCAAGCTTTTCGCGGCGCTCGGCGATGAGGCGGTTTTCGTCGACGGGTTGCTGGGGCTGGTCGCTCATGATGATGGTCCGATGGCGGAAATAACGGGTTAAGTGCGGGTTAGACGCCTTGCTTCAGG
>JBAZOF010000211.1:0-4677 GCA_041648855.1 Sulfuritalea sp.
CAAACCGATCCACAGCAACGACCTGATCCTCGGCGCGGTAGGCACGCTGCAGTT
Organism: Sulfuritalea sp.; assembly: GCA_041648855.1. Taxonomy (GTDB): domain Bacteria; phylum Pseudomonadota; class Gammaproteobacteria; order Burkholderiales; family Rhodocyclaceae; genus Sulfuritalea. The sequence goes on from JBAZOF010000211.1 coordinate 55, forward strand.
CGACGTGGTCGCCCACCGCCTCGAATTCGAGTACGGCGTCGATGTGATGTTCGAGCCCTACCCGGTCGCCACGGCGCGCTGGCTGCGCGGCGACGACCTGGCGATACGCGCCCTGGCCGACAAGGCCGGCGTCAATGTGGCGCTCGACGGCGCCGGCGACTATGTCTATCTGGCGCCCAACCGGGTCAATCTGCAGATGACGCAGGAACGCCACCCGGAAGTGAAGTTCCTCGAAACGCGCGAAATTCATTAGCAACATCTCCTTTAGGTTGTAAGGAATCGGCAGTCGCCCCGACTACCGTTGCAGCAGGCACGAAATTCATTCGCCAGCCCGCGACGCAACACCCTCAACCTCGACAGATCAAGGAGATACATCATGAACAAGACAATGACCGCCGCTTCGCTCGCCTTCGCCCTGGGTGCTGCCCTGACGGTCGCAGCGACGCCCGTCGCTGCGCAGGACAAGATGGCCGACAAGGAAAAGTGCTACGGCGTGGCCATGAAGGGCAAGAACGACTGCAAGGCGGGCGCGGGAACGTCCTGCGCCGGAAGTTCGAAGATGGATCATCAGGGCAATGCCTGGTCCTTCGTGCCCAAGGGCACCTGCGAAAAGGCCGCGTCGACGACCTCGCCGACCGGCAAGGGGCAACTCAAGGAGTTCAAGGAAAAGAAGGCCTGATCGCCCGACGCCTGCGCATCGCGCCACCACGTCGCCATGACAACGTCGGCCGTCGCCTGCCGCGCCCCGGGGCTCCCCGCCCGGGGCGGGGTCGGCCTGAAGCCGGAACACTTTCGCGAGATCCTCGTCGACAGGCCGAACATAGGCTTCTTCGAGGTCCATGCGGAGAACTACATGGTGGACGGCGGCCCCTTCCACCACTATCTGGGCCGCATCCGCGCGAACCATTGCCTCTCGATCCATGGCGTGGGCTTGTCCATCGGCAGCGAGTCTCCTCTGGATGAGCAACACCTGAATCGCCTCGCCCATCTGCTCGACCGCTACCAGCCGGAGTCGTTCTCCGAACATCTGGCCTGGGCCAGTCACGGCGGTGTTTTCCTCAACGACCTGCTGCCCGTGCCCTATCACGCCGAAACCCTGGCACGCGTCTGCGCACATGTCAGCCAGGTACAGGACCGGCTCAAGCGCCGCATGCTGCTGGAGAACCCGGCGACCTACGTCGAGTTCGCCGCATCGACGATGACGGAGGCGGATTTCATCACCGAGGTCGTGAGGCGAACCGGCTGCGGCCTGCTGCTCGACGTGAACAATGTTCATGTCGCCTGCGTCAATCATCACCGCGACCCCCTTGCCTACATCAGCTCGCTGCCTTTGGACGCGGTCGGACAAATCCACCTGGCGGGTTTTGCCCGCGACACCGACGCCGCCGGCGATCCCCTGCTGATCGACAGCCACGGCTCGCCCGTGGCGCAGGCGGTCTGGGATCTGTATGCCTGCACGCTGGATCTGCTGGGACCCACCCCGACCCTGATCGAGCGCGACAACGATATCCCGGCCTTCCCCGTATTGCTTGCCGAGGCGCATCAGGCTGAGGCGATCATGGCCGCGGTGAAGACGCGCCGACCGCAGGAGATCGCCGCATGAGCCATCACCAGGCCTTTGCCGACAGCCTGCTGGCGATGCCGCCGGCCTGCCCGCCCGGCCTGACGGTCTGGAACCGCTCCGACCCGGCGCGGCGCTTCGCCGTCTATCGCAACAATGTCATGGTGTCGCTGATCGACGCCCTGGCCGACACGTTTCCGGTGACCCAGGCGCTGGTCGGCGAGGAGTTTTTCCGCGGCATGGCCGGCGTCTTCGCCCGCGCCCATCCGCCGCGCTCGCCGGTCATGGCGCACTACGGGGATGGCTTCCCCGGCTTCATCGAGGATTTTCAACCCGCAGCAAGCCTGCCCTACCTGGCCGGCGTTGCGCGCATCGAAATGCTGCGGGTTCAGGCCTGCCATGCCTCCGATGCCGATCCGATTCCGCCCGAACGATTCGCCCGGTTGCTGTCCGATCCGGCGCGGCTGCCGACCGTGCGCTTCATGCTGCATCCGTCGCTGCGGATTCTGATTTCAACGCATGCCGTGGTGTCGCTCTGGGCCGCGCATCAGGAAGACGACATCGGCTCTGCGCTGGCGGCGGTAGACGCCGCGCAGCCGGAATCCGCCCTTGTTTTGCGTGCCGGACTGGAGGTGGAGACCTACCTCGTCAAGGCGGGAACGGCCGCCTTCGTTCAGCGACTGCAAGCCGCCCGCAGTCTGGGCGATGCCGCCGAACAAGCGCTGGCGGCCGATCCAAGCTTCGAGTTGAGCGACGCGCTCGGCCTGCTGCTGCGCTGCGGCGCAATTACCGGACTTGTCCCATGATCGCCAAACTGAAAAACATGGTCGAGCAAGGCATCGACCTGATGAGCGTCATCCCCGACTCGTTGATCGCCCTGCTTGGGCGATTCTCGATCGCCGCGGTTTTCTGGAAGTCGGGCCAGACCAAGGTGCAGGGCTTCGCCATCGATATCGTCGGCGGCGAATTCTCGCTTGGCCTGCCGCGCCTGTCCGACTCAGCGATTGCCCTGTTTCGCGACGAATACCGGCTGCCGCTGATCGCCCCCGAACTGGCGGCCCCGCTGGCAGCATTCGCCGAGCACCTGTTTCCGCTGCTGATCCTGCTCGGACTGGCGACCCGCTTTTCGGCGCTGGCCCTGCTGGGGATGACCCTGGTGATCCAGGTTCTGGTCTATCCCGACGCATGGCCGACCCATGGCGTCTGGGCGGCCGTCCTGCTCCTCCTCATCGCCCGGGGACCGGGAGTCTTCTCCCTGGATCACTTGATCTCCCGCCGGTTCGGCTGAGGCTACGCGCCCGGCAAGGCCTCAAGTGTTCTTACGCAGCGCAAAGCCCGCAAAGAACAGCACCCGCCGCACATAGGCCTGGGTTTCGCGGAACGGGGGGATTCCGCCGTGCCGTTCGACCGCACCCTCCCCTGAGTTGTAGGCGGCAGCGACCAGCGTCCAGTCGCCACCAAAACGCGCCTTCAGCCATTTCAGGTAGGCCAGTCCGCCCTTGATGTTGGCCTCGGCATCGAAGGGATGCTTGACACCGAAACGCGCCTGCGTCCCCGGTATCAGTTGCATCACGCCCTGAGCGTTCTTCGGCGAGACCGCCCGCGAATCGAGATTCGACTCGGCCAGCGCGACCGCCAAAGCGATGCGCACATCGACGCCGTAGCGCGCCGCATGGCGGCGGATCAAGTCCGAAACTTTTCGTTTTTCCGGCGAGAGAGCCGACAAATAGCCATCGAGGTCGAAGTGCCCCGCCACCAGGCTGGCCTCGAAGTTGCCGCACTCATCGCCGAGCGGCGCGCTGCCGATGCTGTCATCGTAGTGATCGAACGCATCGCGATGCCCGAGTCTCGCCGCCAGGGCGAAATAGGCATTTGCCAGCGTCGGATTGCGCACGAAGACAGGACCCCTGGCGAGAATCCGGCCGACACGAAAGAACCCCTCGGGACTGCCCATTACGCCGGCATCGCAATAGAGCGCCAGGGCCAGTCGCGGATCTTTTGTCAGGCCGGCTCCCGATTCGGCAGCCAGCCCCTGCTCCAGCGCCGCCGCTACTCGCGGCGCTTCTTCATAAAGGGCTTCGGCATGCACCACGACTGCCGGGAGCAGCAAAGCAAAACCCGACAGCAGGCACATGCCGAACGCCTGCCAGCGCCGGCCCCCTTCAGGCAGGCGACAACTCACTGCTGCAGCTTGGCCTCTTCGACGAGCACCTTGTACGCATAGCCGGAACCGAAGTCGCGGTCGGTGTGCACCAGACCCTTCACCATAACGACATCGCCGACCTTGGTCTGATCGGTGGTCGTCACCAGCAGGTCATTCGTATTGTCCGCTGCCGAACCCGATCCATCGCGCAAATGAATCCAGTTCTTGCCCATGATCCCCGGCGAGTACTTCACGACCTTGCCCCGAATCAGCACAGTCTTGTCCTTGAGCTGGCCGCTCTTCGTCACCACTTCCGCAACGGTTCGCGCGTCCGGCCCGCTGGCCTTCGGCACCTTGACGTCGCCGGCATACTCGACCTTCGGCATGCCCGAGTGCCCCGCGGGCATTCCGCTCGCTGCCCCGGTGCCGGCCAGGGTGCCGAACACGATCTTCGGGAAGGTCTTCTTCAGCGCCTTGCTCTCGAAATTGTTCATGACCATCACATCTTCAATGACGACCTTGGCCCCCTTTTTCAACGGCGCCCGCCCAACCGCAGCCCACGTTTCGCCGTCGGCGGTCTTGAGACGAACATAGGTATAAGTCTCGACATCCTTGACTTCCAGAACCTCGCCCTTGAGCACTGTGGCCTGGGAAGCTGCCGGCTGATCGGCACTCCAGCCAACGCTGGCGCAAAAAAGCATAAATACCGCAACAAAGAATTTCATGGCTTACCTGTCCCTTCTGGAAAAAGATGCTTGGCGATCCGGATACCAGCATTCTACCCATCGCCGACCGCCACGCCGGCAGCCCGGCAACACCCCGCATCTTCCCGCGACACGTTCAGACAGGCAGCGCCGTCTCGTATTTCAGTTCGCGCAGCACCACGCTGGTGCGCACATTGGCGACACCCGGCAGCGTG
>JBAZOF010000212.1:0-4669 GCA_041648855.1 Sulfuritalea sp.
GCAATTTCGGTGCCACGCCGAGCAGCGATGCCACCGCGGGAACCATCAGCTATGCGGATGGCACGGGTTGGCAGAACCTCGACGCGCGCGGCGAATGGCGGCCCGACGGCAACCTGAAAAGCCGACACCAGGTGAGCTTCGGCTTCCACGCGGACACCTACACGACCAAGTCGGACCAATACACCCTTGCAGCGGGGCCGTGGCGAACCAGCGATGCCGCTGCGCTGAATACCAACTCCAGGGGCAGCACCACCACCCAGGCGGTCTATGTGCAGGATGCGTGGCAGGTTTCGCCCGACCTGAAACTGGTGCTGGGAGGCCGCCAGGAAAAGTGGCGTGCCCTGAACGGCAGCAACTACGCCAGTGGAAGCAACGTGAGCTACGCCGACAAGACGGTCCATGCCTTCTCGCCCAAGGCCTCGCTCTCCTGGCAGGCATCCGACATGCTGGCGCTGCGTGCGTCTTACGGCCGAGGCGTGCGCTTCCCGACGGTCGGCGAGCTGTTCAAGAACGTCGGCATTACCGTTGTCGGCACCTCGACTGCCGCCACTCCCGCACAAATTGCCGGATTCCCTGCGCCTTACAACATCGCGAAGACCAACAACCCGAACCTCAAGCCCGAAACCGCCGACTCCTGGGAATTCACCATCGAGCGTTTCCTGAGCAACGGCCTGTGGCGAACCTCCCTGTTCGGCGAGGAAAAACAGGCTGCGCTCGTCTCGCAAACCGATATCACCACCCTGCCCGGATTCAGCATCAGCAGCGTGCAGAACGTAGACAAGGTCCGCACCTGGGGAATCGAAACGGCGCTGCAAACCAGCGACATGTGGATTCGGGGCCTCGATCTTTCCGGCAGCCTCGCCTACATCCATTCGCGGATCACGCAGAACATTGCCAACCCCGGACTGGTGGGCACCGAGCTGCCGCTGATCCCGGTCTGGCGTGCGTCGATGCTGGCGACTTATCACGTCTCCGCCGAACTCTCCGGCAGCCTGGGCTATCGCTACAGTGGACGCCAGCACAGCGGCCTGCTCAACACGACCACCGGGCAATACCCGGACCCCAATCCGAACGTCTATGGCGGGCGCAGCAGCTTCGGGGTTTTCGATGCCAAGCTGCTCTACAAGTTCGCCAAGCAATGGTCCGCCTCCGTCGGGATCGACAACATCGGCGACGTCAAGTATTTCACCCTGTATCCGTATCAGCAACGGACCTATTTCGCCAGTTTGAAATTCAATTACTGAGGATGGGATCGATGACGGCCTTGCACAAACTGGGCGCCATTGCGGCGCTGACGATCGCCGCATCCGTGCTGCCGCATTCCGCGTCCGCCGCCGACGCGAAAGACAAGGCAGCGATGGCGGGAATGACCGGCATGGCGAAGAAGGCCCGTGTCGAACTGGCCAGTTCGGCGGCGTTCGCCAGGGACGGCCAGTTGCTGGCGGTTGCCAAACAGGGCGATCATCTGCTGCTCTATCGCAGCAACGATCAGGGCGCCAACTGGTCTCCGCCGGTAATCGTCAATGCGCGGCCGGAGGCCATATCCGGCGACGGCGAGAACCGGCCAAAAATCGCTTTCGCGCAAGATGGCGGCGTGCTGATTTCCTGGACCAAACCACTCGGCAAACCCAACACCGGCGAAGTGCGGCTGGCGCGTTCCGACGACGGCGGCGCCAGCTTTGCGGTGCCGATCACCGTGCACCGCGATAGACAGGAAATCACTCATCGCTTCGAGACCATGATCGTCGGCGGAGACGGACGGATTTATCTCGCCTGGATCGACAAGCGCGACCTCGAATCGGCCAAGGCAACGAAGAAGCCCTATCGCGGCGCCGCCATTTACGCGGCGGTATCGGACGACGGCGGCAGAAGCTTCAAGCCGGAAACCAGGGTCGCCGATCATTCCTGCGAATGCTGCCGGATCGCGGCGGCCGTCGATACCGACGGCGCCCCGTTGATCCTCTGGCGACATGTATTCGAGCCCAACGAGCGCGACCATGCCCTGGCCAAACTCAAGCCTGACGGAACACCGGCCAGCGTCGAGCGCGCCACCTTCGACCGCTGGAAAGTCGATGGCTGTCCGCACCACGGGCCGGCACTGGCCGTGGCGCCCGACGGCACGCGGCACGCCGTCTGGTTCAACCAGAAGAATGGCGAAGGCCGCGCCTTTTACGGCCGCCTGGTAAGCGGCGGCATCGACGGGCAGCGCTTTGTCGGTGGCGAACAGGCCGCCCGCGCCGACATCGCCATCGCCGGCCGGCGCATGGCCATCCTCTGGAAGGAATTCGACGGCGAGCGGACGCAGTTGCACGCTGAAATCTCGGAGGACGGCGGCGCAAGTTTCAAGCGGCTGGCGCTGGGCGCCGCCAATGGCGCCTCCGACCATCCGCGCGCCATCGCCTTCGGCAAGGATCTGTTCGCCTACTGGCGCACCGAGATCGAAGGCATGCGCGTGTTCCGCCTGCCATGAAACGCCTCGTCCTGCTTTCCCTGCTGCTCGCCTGTGTCGCCTCTGCCTTTGCCGCGGGCTTCGTTGCCCTCGATCGAAAATCGGCACGAACTCTTGCCGACGGAACGACACACACGGCGCCGACCATCGTCGCGCTGTGGTCCACCGATTGTCCCCATTGCAAGAAGAATCTCGGATTGTTCACCGACATGGTCAAGGCCGATCCCCGTCTGCGGCTCATCACCGTCGCCGTGGAACCGCTCTCCGCCGAGGTCGTCACGTCGCTAGACCGGAACAGGGTGCCGGGCGTGCGCTACGTCTACGGCGCCGATGCGCCCGAGGCGATCGCTTTCGCGCTCGATCCCAAGTGGCGCGGCGAGTTGCCGCGGACCCTGTTCTTCGATGGCCATGGCAACCGTGTCGCGATCTCCGGCGCGGTGGATAGGGCAAGCACCCGCAAATCGCTTGGACTGACTGACAAGCGCTGAAAGTCGGCGCTGGCGATACGGCGGCCATTGGAACCCGCGCGCCATTTCGACGCGACATGTTGTCGCGTGCGTCGATTTGCCGCGCAGCCCGAGACAGGTTAGCCGTTAGCATCTCGGCATCGGGAAAGGATATTCAATGCCAAGCAAATTGCTGCATCTTTCGCTTCTCATCGCTGTTGCCGTGGGCTTTTCCGCATCGGCGGCCGGCCAGCCTGCGGACGGTCCGCAGGCAGCCAGACTCCACCGCAACGGCAACACCGCCGCGGCGATGGCGATCTGGGTGCCGCTGGCGAAGGCCGGCGACGTCAACGCCGCCTATAACCTCGCGGTCATCCACGACTACGGCGACGGCGTGGCGAAGAACCAGGCCGAAGCACTGAAGTGGTACCGCATTGCCGCCGAACGCGGCGACCGCGTCTCGCAGTCCCGACTGGGCACCATGTACCTGAATGGCGAAGGCACCGCCAAGGACGAGAAGGAAGGCTGGCGCTGGATCAACCAGCATCGCGTGGCCCATGTCCACCACGATCATCATCCGCACATGGTCGCCTGGCGTGAGCAGGCGGCGAAGCTGATCGACGAGCGCGACCGGCGCGAAGCCGTCGCTGCGTCGCGGCGCGATTCGGCACGGGTGATGGCGGAGCTGAAGCGCCGAGCCGGCGCGGCGGAAGTCGTCCAGCTCGCGGCCGGAAGCGACGCTGCACGGGCCAATTGACGCCGTGGCGCCAGCGCCGTCCGCAAGGGATACCGCCCCATGCTTCCCACGGGGCATACCTTTCAGGGCTCAGACGACGAGCTTGTACATCACCAGGTAAAAGCGCAGTCCCTGCCACAGCGTCGACACGCCAAGCGCGATGACGAACAACGCGGCGAGCTTCTGCAGACCGCCGCGCAAGCGCGGCCCGAGCTTGCCGAAGAGCACGGAGGCGAACAGCATCGAAGGCAACGTGCCGGCGCCGAAGGCCAGCATCAGCAGCATGCCTTCCGGCGGCGTCGATGCCGTGGTCGCCTTGACCGCCATCGCCATGGTCATCGAGCAGGGCATCAGGCCGTTGATCGCGCCGCTGATGGCGGCGCCGAGCACCGGGCCCTTCTGTGCGGCAGTCGCAAACTGCCTGCTCAACCAGGCCATCGGCGCGAAGCCGTAGGTGTTGCGGATCGGCGAGACGCCGAGCAGGTCGAGGCCGAGCAGGATCACGATGGCGCCGGCGAGTATCTGCAACACGCCCTGCGCCAGCCCCGTCATGCCGCTGGCCACCAGCACCGTGCCGAGCAGCGCGGCGATGAGGCCAACGCCGGCGTAGATGCCGATGCGCGAGGCGTGATAGGCGGCATACGGCCACGGCCCTTTCGCCTGCAGTTTCATGAAGCAGCCCGACACCAGTCCGCCGCACATGCCGATGCAATGTCCGCTGCCGAGCAGGCCGACCATGAAGGCGGCCCAGTAGGAGAACTCGGCGAGATGGGCGTGCTGGCTGTGGTCCATAAGCCGTCATTCCCGCGCGGGCGGGAATCCAGTCGTCACCTCTGCAGCCGCAGCGAGTTGGTCACCACCGACACCGAACTCATGGCCATCGCCGCCGCGGCGATCATCGGGTTGAGGCGGCCGGCGGCCGCGACCGGGATGGCGACGACGTTGTAGCCCAGCGCCCAGAACAGGTTCTGGCGGATGATGCTCATGGTCCGGCGTGAAAGTTCGATGCCGCCCGCGACGCGGGCGATGTCGCCGCCG
>JBAZOF010000213.1:0-4651 GCA_041648855.1 Sulfuritalea sp.
CACCAAACTTCGCCGACAGCACCGTCGTGATCGCCGCCGTCAATGTCGTCTTGCCATGGTCAACGTGTCCAATCGTCCCCACGTTCACGTGCGGCTTCGTCCGCTCAAATTTCGCTTTCGCCATGTCGATTACCCCAACAAAAATACACTAGAAATGGTGCCCTTGGCGTGGATCGAACACGCGACCTCTCCCTTACCAAGGGAGTGCTCTACCACTGAGCTACAAGGGCTGAAACCGTTCAAAACAAAACCTGGAGCGGCGAGCGGGAATCGAACCCGCGTAATCAGCTTGGAAGGCTGAGGTTCTACCATTGAACTACCGCCGCCCGCCCTACTTGTCCGCTAACCGCTTAATAACCATCTGCTTCTGCAACCTGCTGGTGGAGGGGGAAGGATTCGAACCTTCGAAGGCAGAGCCGTCAGATTTACAGTCTGATCCCTTTGACCGCTCGGGAACCCCTCCAGCTGAACCAACGATTATCTCCAAATTCAGCAAAACCGTCAACGGGTAAAGCAATTTACGCCCCAATGGCCCTCCTGACTGTGGCAAGCCCAGGGCCTGAGCGGGGATCACCTGGCCAGGCCGTCAAGGAGCGGGGCGCTCAATTCGGCATGGGCGCGGCGTAGAATCCGCCGACCCCACCCCGGAGACCGCCATGAACGCCCCCGTCGACCGACCCCCGCTGCCGCAGGAACTGGCTGCGACGCTCGCCTCACGCTTCGGAGCGCGCTTCTCCGTTGCCGCGGCGGTGCGCCTGCATCACGGCAAGGATGAATCCTCGCATCCCCCGATGCCGCCGGACGCGGTGGTGTTCGCCGAATCCACCGCGGAAGTCGCGGAAATCGTCGGCCTGTGTCACCGCCATCGCACCCCGGTCATCGCGTTTGGCACCGGCACCTCGCTCGAGGGTCATCTGCTGGCGGTGCAGGGCGGAGTCTGCATCGACCTGTCGGCGCTCAACCAGGTCATCGCCGTGCGCCAGGAGGATCTCGACGCCACGGTCCAATGCGGCGTCACGCGCAAGGCCCTCAACGCCGCCCTGAACGGCACCGGGCTGTTCTTCCCGATCGACCCGGGCGCGGATGCCAGCCTCGGCGGCATGGCCGCGACGCGGGCATCGGGAACCAACGCCGTACGCTACGGCACCATGCGCGAGAACGTGCTGGGCATGACCGTGGTGCTACCCGACGGCCGCATTCTCAAGACCGGCGGCCGCGCCCGCAAATCAGCCGCCGGCTATGACCTGACGCGCCTGATGGTCGGCTCCGAGGGCACGCTGGGCATCATCACCGAACTGACGGTCAAGCTCTACCCGGTGCCGGAAGCAATTTCCAGCGCCGTCTGCGCCTTCCCAGACCTGGCGGCAGCGGTCAAGACGGTGATCCAGACCATACAACTCGGCGTCCCGGTGGCACGCATCGAACTGCTGGACAAGCTGGCAATCACCGCCATCAACCGCCACAGCAAGACCACACTGCGCGAAGAACCGACATTGTTCTTCGAGTTCCACGGCTCGCCCACCGGGGTCAAGGAGCAGGCCGAGACGGTGCAGGAGATTGCCGCCGAGTACGGCGGAAAGGATTTCGAATGGGCAACACGCCCCGAGGACCGCAGCCGCCTGTGGCAGGCGCGTCACGACGCCTACTACGCCGGCCTCGGCCTCAAGCCCGGCTGCCGCGCGCTGACCACCGATGTCTGCGTCCCGATCTCGATGCTGGCCGATTGCATCGCCGAGACCTTCAGCGACCTCGACGAAAATGCGAGCAACCTGGCCGGACCGCTGGTCGGTCATGTCGGCGACGGCAATTTCCACATCATGCTGCTGGTCGACGCCGACAATGCCGACGACCTGGCCCGCGCCCAAGGCTTCGCCTCTCGCCTGGCCAAACGCGCGATCCGCATGGACGGCACCTGCACCGGCGAGCATGGCGTCGGCATCGGCAAGCAGGCCTACATGACGATCGAGCATGGCGACGTCGCCATCGACCTGATGCGCACGATAAAACGCGCCATCGATCCCGACAACATCCTGAATCCGGGTAAGATTCTGCCGCCGTCCTGACCGGGGACCGCAAGGCAGGATGCGCGGCCCACAAAGCCGCCGCATCTCCAACATCCGACGTCCAACAAGATTCAGGAGCAGCCTCATGAACGCGCCATTGCGCAACATCACCCTCGAGGACAAATACGCCCTCAGCCAAGGCCGGGTGTTTCTTACCGGCACCCAAGCCCTAGTCCGTCTGCTGCTGCTGCAAAGACAACGCGACGCACTGGCCGGACTGAATACCGCCGGCTACGTCTCCGGCTACCGCGGCTCGCCTCTGGGCGGACTCGATCAGGCGCTGTGGAAAGCCAAACAGCATCTCAGCCAGAACCAGATCGTGTTCCAGCCCGGTGTCAATGAGGACCTCGCGGCCACGGCGATTTGGGGTACGCAACAGGTCAATCTGTCGCCCGGCGCGAAACATGACGGCGTCTTCGGCATGTGGTACGGCAAGGGCCCGGGCGTGGATCGCTGCGGTGACGTATTCAAGCACGCCAATTCCGCCGGCACCTGGAAGCATGGAGGTGTCCTCGCGATAGCCGGCGACGATCACGCCGCGCGCTCATCCACGGTCGCCCACCAGTCGGAGCACGCGCTCAAGGCGGCGATGATGCCGGTGCTGGTCCCGGCGGGCGTGCAGGATTATCTCGACCTCGGTCTGCACGGCTGGGCGATGAGTCGCTATTCAGGCTGCTGGGTCGGCTTCAAGGCGGTGGCCGACACGGTCGAATCCTCGGCCTCGGTGGATATCTCGCCGGACCGCGTGCGAATCGTGCTGCCGACCGACTATGCCTTGCCGCCGGACGGCCTCAACATCCGCTGGCCGGACGACCGGCTGCTGCAGGAGGCCCGGCTGCTCGACCACAAACTGTATGCCGCGCTGGCCTATTGCCGCGCCAACCGGCTGAACCAGGTGGTCATCGATGCGCCCAATCCCAGGCTGGGAATCATCACCACCGGCAAGTCCTATCTCGACGTGCGCCAGGCCTTCGATGACCTAGGCATCGACGATGCACTCGCCGCCGAAATCGGCATCCGCCTCTACAAGGTCGGCATGGTCTGGCCGCTCGAATCGGACGGCGTGCGCCGCTTTGCAGAAGGGCTGGAAGAAATCCTGGTGGTTGAAGAAAAGCGCCAGCTGATCGAGTACCAGCTCAAGGAAGAGCTCTACAACTGGCGCGAGGACGTGCGCCCGCGCGTGATCGGCAAGTTCGACGAAAAGGGCGAATGGGCGCTGCCCAACGGGCGCTGGCTGCTGCCCGCCTCCGGCGAATTGTCGCCGGCGCAGATCGCCCGCGTGATTGCCGACCGCATCGGCCGTCACTTCACCTCGCCGCGCATCCGCGAACGCCTGGCGGTCATCGAAGCGAAGGAACGCTCCGCCGCGCCAGTGATTCAGATTGCGCGCACGCCCTACTTCTGCCCAGGCTGTCCGCACAACACCTCGACCTGCGTACCCGAAGGTTCGCGCGCACTGGCCGGCATCGGCTGCCATTTCATGGTGCTGTGGATGAACCGCGCCACCAGCACCTTCTCCCACATGGGCGGCGAAGGCGCAGCCTGGATGGGGCAGGCACCCTTCACCGAGCAACGCCATGTCTTCGTCAATCTCGGCGACGGCACCTACTTTCATTCCGGCTCGCTGGCGATTCGTGCTGCCGTCGCGTCAGGTGTCAACGCCACCTACAAGATTCTCTACAACGACGCCGTGGCCATGACCGGCGGTCAGCCCCACGACGGCAACCTGTCGGTGCCGCAGATCGCCCACCAGTTGCATGCCGAAGGCGTGCATCACGTCGTCGTCGTCACCGACGGTACGCCGCGCGCCTACGGGCACCCGGATCTGCCGCACGGCGTACCGATCAGGCATCGCGACGAGCTCGATGCGATCCAGCGCGACATGCGCGAATGTCCCGGCGTCTCGGCCATCATCTACGACCAGACCTGCGCCGCCGAAAAGCGCCGTCGCCGCAAGCGCGGCAAGATGATCGATCCGCCGCGCCGCCTGTTCATCAACGAGGCCGTGTGCGAAGGCTGCGGCGATTGCGGCGTGCAGTCCAACTGCCTCGCCGTGGTGCCGGTGGAAACCGAGTTCGGCCGCAAGCGCGCGATCGACCAGTCCGCCTGCAACAAGGACTACTCGTGCGAGAAGGGCTTTTGCCCGAGTTTCGTTTCGGTGCTCGGCGGCGACGTCAGAAAGGGCCGCGGCCTCGCAGGTGCCAGCGCCGACAGCGACTCCTTCGGCGTGCCGCCAGCGCCGACTCTCGCAGCAACGGCCAAGCCCTACGGCATCCTGATTACCGGCGTCGGCGGCACCGGCGTGGTCACCATCGGTGCCCTGATCGGCATGGCGGCGCACATCGACGGCAAGGGCGTCACCGTGCTCGACATGACCGGGTTGGCGCAAAAAGGCGGCGCGGTATTTTCCCATGTGCGCATCTGCGACGATCCCGAAGCGATTCATGCCGTGCGCGTGGCGACCGGCGAAGCCGACGCCGTGATCGGCGGCGATGTCATCGTCACGGCGTCGCCCGACGCATTGACGCGGATGCAGAGCGGCCGCACGCGCGTGGTGGTGAATTGCGCGGAAACCCCGACGGCCGATT
>JBAZOF010000214.1:0-4580 GCA_041648855.1 Sulfuritalea sp.
ATCTCGTCGAGCAGTTCGATCGGCGGCCGGCCTTCGCGGTCGAGCTTGTTGATGAAGGTCAGGATCGGCGTGTCGCGCAGGCGGCAGACGTTGAGCAGCTTGATGGTCTGGGCTTCGACGCCGTTGACCGAATCGATCACCATCACCGCGGAATCGACCGCCGTCAGCGTGCGGTAGGTGTCTTCCGAGAAGTCCTCATGGCCCGGCGTATCGAGCAGGTTGATCATGCATTCGCGGTAGGGAAACTGCATCACCGAACTGGTGACCGAGATGCCGCGCTGCTTTTCGAGTTCCATCCAGTCCGAGGTGGCGTGGCGCGAGGCCTTGCGCGCGCGGACTTCGCCGGCGACCTGAATCGCGCCGCCGAACCACAGCAGCTTTTCGGTCAGCGTGGTCTTGCCGGCATCCGGGTGGGAAATGATGGCGAAGGTGCGGCGACGGGCGGTTTCAAGTTCGAGCTGGGACACGGCGGCAGGGAGATTGATGCGAAGGGCCGCGATTATACGGTGCCGGCCGGAAGTTCCCAAAGGGACGCACCGCGCTGGCGCTGGCGATACGGTGACCGGAGCCGCCTTTTGGGCTCAGCGCCCCGCTTGCGCCATCCCGACACGCTGCGGCTGCGCGACAAAGACGCCGGGGCTTGCGGCCTTTTCGCCCGCCAGCACCCAGTCGGGGTCGAGCGAGCGGATCGGCACCGCGGTATCGGCCGGTATGCGGCCGGATACCTGCAAGGCCAGGTAACGCCCGCAACTGACGCGCAGGAAGGAGGTGAAGTTGGCGCTGTCGTTGTCACCCTGGCCGCCGGCCTCGGCCAGTTCGTCGTAGAGCCGGGTGATCAGTTGCGCCACGCTAAGGCCGTCACGGGCGCCAATTTCTTCGAGCACCTGCCAGAACAGGTTCTCCAGCCGGATGCTGGTGGCGACGCCGGAAAGCCGCAGGGAACGCGAACGACAGCGGTATAACTCGGGGTCGGCGCTGATGAAGATTTTGCACATCGCCTTTTCTCCTCGGCAAGGTCGGCGGGAATACAAGCGTATCCCCGCCGTGCAATGTAGCACCGCTGCGGTACTGAGCGAAAGTATCAGAGCTCGATGCGCGTGCCTAGCAGCTTGA
The DNA here is from genome assembly GCA_041648855.1 of Sulfuritalea sp. Classification (GTDB taxonomy): domain Bacteria; phylum Pseudomonadota; class Gammaproteobacteria; order Burkholderiales; family Rhodocyclaceae; genus Sulfuritalea. The sequence continues at coordinate 1,114 of JBAZOF010000214.1, forward strand.
GGAACTGGCCGATCCAGGCCGGATGCGCGGGCCAGGCGGGCGCCGTGACCAGATTGCCGTCGGTAACGGCGGCGTCGATCGCGATTTCGGCGAACTTGCCCTCGGCCAGCACGACCTCGGCGCTGCATGCCGGATAGGCCGAGCAGCTTCTGCCCTTGAGCACGCCCGCCGCGGCGAGGATTTGTGCGCCGTGGCAAATCGCGGCGACCGGCTTGTTGGCACTGAAGAAGTGACGCACCATGTCGAGCACCGCGGGATTCAGGCGCAGGTATTCCGGCGCACGGCCGCCGGGGATCACCAGCGCATCGTAGTTTTCGGCCTTGATTTCGGCGAAGCTGGCGTTCAGCGCAAAGTTGTGGCCGCGCTTTTCAGAATAGGTCTGCTGCCCCTCGAAATCATGAATCGCCGTGGCGACGCTGTCGCCGGCTATCTTGTCGGGGCAGACTGCATGCACATTGTGGCCGACCGCCAGCAGGGCCTGGAAGGGCACCATGACTTCGTAATCCTCGACGTAATCGCCGACCAGCATCAGTATCTTCTTGGCTGCCATCTCTCTCTCCTTGTAATGGTGGGGGCATGCAGTGCACGCCTGCGATGCATTCTTGCCGCGGTGCGGCGGCGGCGGGTAGTAACCGGCTAACTCATCGGCGCGGTTGGTGCGGTGCGGCAATATTCATTCGGCGTCGCCAGGCGTTTGCGAGGGGTGGCGGTGTAACATCCGCTCGCTACGATTCCGCGATATCCCTCCGATGCCGACAGCCGCGCCCTCAGCAGCGAAAACGCGCTTGTTTCCAATCAGGGCGGGCCTTTGGCCGGCCTGGATCGCGCTTGCCAGTTCGCTGGCGCTGACGCTCGTCGCCTGGCGCTACACCCAGCAAGACATCGGGCGGGAGATGCGCCGCGATTTCGACACCGAGATCAGCCAGGTGCGGGCCGACCTCAAGACCCGGATTGCCGGCTATACGCAGGCCCTGCGCAGCGCCGCGGCGCTGTTTTCCGCCAGCGACCAGGTGACCCGCAAGGACTGGCGCGACTATGTCGCCGGGCTCAGACTGGAACGCGACTACCCGGCGATTCAGGCGATGGCGTTTGCGCGTGCCGTGACTGCTGCCGAACTCGGTGCGCTGGTCGGTGAAGTGCGCAACAGCGGGGTGGCCGATTTTGCCGTGCGCCCGTTGGGGCGGCGCGATCGCTATGTCGTGAATGTCTATGCCGAACCCTATGTCGGGCTCAACGTCAAGGCGCTCGGCTATGACATGTGGCAGAACCCGGATCGGCGCGAGGCCATGCAAAGGGCGAGCGATTCCCGCGAGCCGATGATCACGCGCAGGATCACGCTGAAGATCGACGAGCAAAGCAATCCGCTGCCGGCGTTCATCATGTATCAGCCGGTGATGTCGAAGTCGGGCAACGGAATCTACGGCTACGTGCTCAGTCCTTTTCGCGTGTCGCTACTGATGGATGATCTGCTCGGGGGCGGGTTCCGGGGCATCTCCCTGGACATCCACGACGGTCCCGATCCGGGTCCTGAGAACCTCATCTACCGCAGCACGAGGGAAGGCGGCGCGATGGCCGCGAAACTGGTCCACAGCGAAACCCTGATGGTCGGCGGGCGATCCTGGACCTTGAGCTTTGCCAGCCGGCCGGAACTCGAAAGGCGCGCCGACGTGGGGCGCTCGTTTCAGGTGCTGGCGGGGGGCCTGCTTACCAGCTTGCTGCTGTTCAGCATCGTCTGGTCGCTGGCCACCACCCGCGACCGTGCCTTGCGCCTGGCGCGCGAGATGACCGGCTCATTGCGGGAGAGCGAAGCCCGCTTCAGGACGCTGGTCGAGCAGGCGCCCGATGCCATTACGGTTTACGACATGGATCTGGCCCGTTTCGTGGACGCCAATGCCCAGGCCGAAAAGCTCTACGGCTGCACGCGCCAGGAACTGCTCAAGGGCGGGCCAGACAGGTTCTACCCGCCCGGCCGGTTCGACGGAAAAACCGCGGCGGAGAACGTTCGGGAAATGCTCGATCGGGCCTTGGCCGGCGAAGAAGTCTTCTGCGAACGCACCATGCGCAACGCGCAGGGCAGGATCGTGCGCTGTGAAATGCGGATGGTCCGTCTGCCATCGACCGGACATCGACTGATCCGCAGCAGCCTGATCGACATCACCGAGCGCAGGCAGGCGGAAAAGGTTTTGGCGCGCCAGCAAGCCGCGCAGCGGGAGAGCGAAGAACGGCTGCGCCTGCTGTTGAATTCGACGGGTGAAGCGATTTACGGCATCGACCTGGATGGCCGCTGCACATTCTGCAATCCCTCCGGCCTGCGCATGCTCGGCTGGGGCAGCGAGGACGACCTGCTCGGCCGCGCCATGCATGCCACGACCCACTATCAGAAGCCCGACGGTTCGCCCTATCCGGCGGATGCATGCCCGCTGTGCAGCGTGCTCGAAACAGGCGCGGAGGTGTGGGTGGATGATGAAGTCTTTCTCCGCGCCGATGGCAGCAGCTTTCCGGTGCGCTACGGTGCCCATCCGATCCGGCGCGACGGGAAAATAATCGGCGCGGTGGTTACGTTTACGGACGCAACGCGGCGCAAGGCGGCAGAGGACGAAATCAGGAACCTGGCGTTCTATGATCCGCTGACGCGGCTGCCCAATCGGCGGCTGATGCACGATCGTCTCGAGCGCGCCCTGACCGGCAGTGCGCGGCATAATCGTCATGGGGCTCTGATGCTGTTCGATCTGGACGACTTCAAGACGCTCAATGACACGCTGGGGCATGCGGTCGGCGACCAGTTCCTGATCGAAGTGGCCTCCCGCATCGAGTCCTGCATCCGCGAAGGCGATACCGTGGCGCGGTTGGGTGGCGACGAGTTCGTGGTGATTCTCGAAGACCTCGATGCGGAAGCCGTCGCCGCGATGCAGGCCGAGAGCGTGGCGGTGAAGATCCAGGCGGCGCTGAACCAGCCCTATCTGTTCGACCTGAGTCTGGTCGGCGGAGACAGCGATACGCGCAGCTACCACTGCACGGCTAGCATCGGCATTGCGCTGTTTCGCGATCAATCGCTGTCGGTCGAGGAGTTGATGAAGCGCGCCGACACGGCCATGTACCAGGCCAAGGCGGCGGGCCGCAACACGCTGCGCTTCTTCGACCCCGACATGCAGGCGGTGGTCACCGCCCGCGCCACGCTGACGGCGGACTTGCGCGCGGCGATCCGCGAGGGCCAGTTCCTGCTCCACTATCAGTCGCAGTTCGATTCCGACGGCCGCATGACGGGCGCCGAAGCGCTGGTGCGCTGGCAGCATCCGCGGCGCGGCCTGGTATTCCCCGCCGAGTTCATTCCGCTGGCGGAGGACAGCGGCCTGATCCTGCCGCTGGGTCACTGGGTGCTGGAAACGGCTTGCCGGCAGTTGCTGGTCTGGGCGCAGCAGCCCGCGATGGCTCATCTCACCGTCGCGGTAAATGTCAGCGGCCGCCAG
>JBAZOF010000215.1:0-4572 GCA_041648855.1 Sulfuritalea sp.
GCCGACAGCACTTCGATCAAAAGGCCGCGCGGCGCCGAAAAACTGATGGCACCGCGAAAGCCTCCGGAAACCTGGATCACCCCGTTGAAATCGTTCCACAGGATCGCTTCGGGTCGATCGAGCATGTAGGCCGTGCGCACTCGCGCGGGTCTCTGCGTCATGCGCTCGAAGAAGGTCGATATCGCTTCGGAAAACACCTTGATGTCCTCCGGGTTCAGGGCACGGTAGTTCAACTCATCAACTCCAGAAGTGACTGAATCATGGTTTCGTCCGAAAATGGCTTGTGCACAAACCCATGCGCGCCTCTGGCGATTGCGCGCAAGGCGGTGGCCTTGTCGGACAACGCCGAGACGACCAGAATCCGCGTCTCGGGCAAGAGGCCTGCAATCTCCCCGATGCAGGCTTCGCCGTCCATATGGGGCATGGTCAGATCCATCGTGATGTAGTCGGGACGTGTGCGCGTCGCCATCTCGACGGCCTTTCTGCCGTCGCTGGCGAGACCGACGATCTCGATCCCCGGTAAGCGCGAGTCGACCATCAGCCTTGCGATGTGGTTGCGGATGATGTTCGAATCATCGACGATCAGTAATCTGGACGTCATGCGGAGGGGCTCCATTGCAGAATGAATCGGGTGAAGCTCGAAGGCGTCGAGACCAACTTGATGCGTGCGCCCGTTTCCCGGACCAGGGAGTGCAGCACGTCGAGGCCGACGCCCCGGCCCGCGTGTTCATTCACGTGATCCGCGGTGGACATGCCGGGCTGGAAGATTGTCGCAATCACCTCGCGCACCGTCATGGCGGCGACTTCATGCTCCTCGTAGCGGCCGCTGTCCACCAGCTTGCGGCGCAATGCGCCGGCATCGATGCCGCGACCGTCGTCCGCCACTTCCAGTTCGAGAACTCCTGCCTCGCCCTGGCGTACCTCGATGCGCACACTGCCTTCGGCCCTTTTTCCCGACTGCAGGCGCTCGTTTCCGGACTCGATGCCATGGGCCACGGCGTTGCGCACCAGTTGCGGCAAACCCTCCTTCAGCAGGCGACGGAAAGCATCGGGCAAGGTGTCGATGTTCGCCAGCGAGGTCTCTACGCGCACCTTTTTGCCCAGATCCGCTGCGACAGCCAGCGTCAATCGCTGGATGCGTTGCATGGTGTGGTGAATGTCCTCCTCGGTGGCCAGCGACTCGTCCGCCCTGCCGCCAGCGTAAGCACCGAGGCGATCGACGATGCTGCGAACCTTGGACAGTTCCTCGAGCAGTTCGCCGGTGCCGGTCGCCACGGCGATCAAGTCCTCGCCGCGCAGGTCCAGCCTCTTGCGCAGGCTGCTCAGGGTCTCCTCGAACAGGTGTGCCTGGCGAGTAATCGTGTTTAGTGCCAGGGCCGCAGCTTCTCCCTTGGTCGCATGCACGATTCGGAAGATCCGGTTGATCAGCATGTTGTAGCTGCCCGGCCCGGGCTTGATCAGTCGAAGCTCATCGTTGATCTCCCCGAGGCTGGCTTCCGCACTCGCAAGAAAGGCCCCGACTACCCCTGGGTCGTTCTCCAGAACGCTCACCAGCAAGCCCATTCCGGTCCGGGAGCGCTCCTCGGCGAGCTCCAATTCCAGTTCCAGGGCAACCTGCTGGCTGATATCGACGGCGCTGACCAGCACCGCCGCGACGCCATCCTCCTGCTCGCCGAACACCGGATGGAAATCGAAACTGAGATAGACGGCCGGCTTGCCCTGTTGCTCGTCTGCAATGATCTCGACGCGCTGTAAAGGATTCAGCGACTTTACCAGCGCCACCTTGACCCGCTTGTTGAACAGCAGGCCGATGTATTCCCTGGCGGACTCGAGCGTCTCGTCCGATACCAGCGATGCCAGAACCTGCAGAAAGTCCGCTCCGGCAGGCAAGGAGCCCGGAAATATCATATCCAGGTGTCTTGAACGCTGGCTGCCGACCGTTCCATTGCGATCGATCAGGAACAAGCCTTCGCGCACCGTCGCCATGATCTTTTCGGTTTCGGCACGCGCCCGTTCGGCAATACGGTCGCTGCGGCGCAGGCTGCGCAGCGTGTAAAAGACGATGAACAGAAAACTGGCCAGAGCCAGTCCGATGGCCAACGCCTGAATGGTGCCGAGATTCTTCGCGCGCTCGGCGGCGGCACTTTCCATCAGTTGCGTCAGGTCTTCTGCCAGTTGCATCAGGCGAACATTGTTGGCGTTCGATTTGATCAGTGCGGACTGGACATCGGCGAGGTTCGGCTGCTCGTGGCTCTCGACCAGCTTGCTGATCTCGGCCAGGGGCCGCCAGAATTTTTCGAACTTGGCGAGCAGTTCGAGTTCGGCGGCGACGTTTGCCGCTTTCGCGCTGCCAAGCGATCGTGCCAGCGCCTCCTCCAAGGCCAGCGAACTCTCGGATATCTGCGCCTGACTCGTCTGGATCGGTTCTCCAGCTGCAATTTCATGGGACAGTGAAAGGATTGCCTTGGCATGCTGCTGCGTCAGGCCGCGGATGACTCCGCTGTCCTTGATTCGCACGCCGTCGCCGGCAAGCTGGACGGACAAGGCGTAATTGGCGGTAAAGACGCTCACCGTCAGAATGAAAAACACGCCGATGGCAAGCAGCAGAACCCGGTACCTGCCGAAAAAAGTAGAACGATTCAAATTCATTGGCAAATCCCGAAGTCGGTCAGGACAATCACTTTAGGCGGAGTGGTTGACGCTGACGTGACAGTCGCGTTCGATATTTGTTGCGATGTCACAGTGCTCGTCGAGATTGCCAATATGCTGCAACGGGAACGTGGCCTGAATCCGCCACGACCGAGCCGACAAGCATGCCGACAGCAGAGCAGTTCACGCATTGTTGTATCGCCGCAACAGCAATATTTCTGTAACAGCTGCGTAACCTGCAAAAAGAATAATCGCGTCAGCGCCCTACCTGGCAAGACTGCATCGCTGCAGCAGATCAGTGGGGTGTATGTAATTTCCGTATATTCATTTTTTGGAGAAGTCCATGAAGCAGAAACTCCTTGCGCTGGCCATCGCCGGTCTGTCCGGCACCGCCTTCGCCCAGAGCACCGTGACCATCACCGGCTTGTTCGACACCGGCTACCAGAATTTCTCGGTCGAAACTGCCGGCGTCAAGACCAAGACCAACCGCTGGGGCTCTTCGAGCAACACCGCTACCACCAACCTGACCTTTCTGGTCGAAGAAGCGCTCGGCAACAACATGAAGGCAGGCCTCTTTCTTGAGACCGACCCGACCGCCGGCTCGCTCAACACCGCAGGCGTGTGGAACAGCCAGAACTACCTCTGGGTTTCGGGTAACTTCGGCAAGGTTTCGCTGGGCTTCATGAACAACTTCGCCAACACCGCGGCTGGAACGGCACAGCCCTTCGGCACGGCCATGGGCGGCGGTTACTCCAGCGCCTTCGGTCGCCTCAACGGGGTGAATGTCATTGGCGCGCCCGCGGCGGTTGCTGCTGCCACCGCCGCCTCGGGCGCCTTTGCAGGTGCCCGCGACATCCGTGCCAACAACTCGATCAAGTGGGATAGCCCGAAATTCTCCGGCTTCAGCGCCGGCCTGCTGTATCGCTCGCCGAACTCCGGTTCCGGCAACGCTGCGGCGGATGCCGACGGTCAGACCCAGATCGGCCTGAACTACAACAACGGCCCGCTGAACCTGTCCTATGCCCACTCCAATATCCTGAGCAACGTCGCCAGCATCAATACTGGCGTGACCACCCACAACCTGCTCGGCGCCAACTACAACTTCGGCTCCGTGACGCTCTATGGTGGCTGGACTTCATCGAAGAACACCGGTGTCGCGGCCAGTACCGTAGACGCCCGCTCCTGGAACGTCGCCCTCAAGTGGCAGGCCACCCCCAGCATCTCCGTTGCGGCCAACGTACTGCGCTCGGACGACAAGATGGCCGCCGATCAGGACCGCAACCTGAACGCCCTCGGTCTGGACTACGCCATGAGCAAGCGCACCACCGCCTATGCGCGCTGGGAAGGCGGCGACAACGACAAGTCGGCCCTTACCGGTTCCGCCGGCGGCAAGTTCAACCGCACCGCGCTTGGTCTGCGGCACGCCTTCTGATTCCGAAGCAGTGCGTCGGCCTTGTGCCGAAAGAGATGCATAGATTTGACGCCACCCTTCGGGGTGGCTTTTTTTGTCGAGCTCCAACATCATGCAATGCGGGTTGCATGCCCCGGATCCTCTTCCAAACTCTCAAGCCAGAGCTCTATCTGCGCCAGCACCCACGCATCGTCGTCGAGCGGAAGGTCATGTCCCGCCTCGGGATGGATCGCGATCGGCGCCTCCCATTGCGCGGCCAGTTGCAGCGAGCAGCGCGGATCGACCAGCGCGTCGCGCGCGCCGGCGAGCAGCAGCAAATGCTCGATCGGCCGCTTGTCCGGTGCGCGGTAGAGCGCCGCCGCCAGCAGTTGAGACAAGGCATTGCGCGACGATACGGGGTTTTCGCGGCGCCATTGCAGCCATTGCTCGATCACCAGGACCGGATCGGGCACCAGCCGGGTGGTCGTCTCCAGAATCGCTGTCTCCAGTTCCCGGTCATTCGGCTTCGGGCC
>JBAZOF010000216.1:0-4553 GCA_041648855.1 Sulfuritalea sp.
GCGCCGATCGGTGGTGTCGATGCGCTGCATCTGGGCGATCAACTCGGCACGACTCTCCTCGGCGATGAAGCCGATCGGCGTTTGTCCCAGCCATTCCTCGCGCGGATAGCCGAACAGATTGCACAGCGTGTCATTGACTTCAATGAAGCGGCGCTGCGGGTCCATGGCGAAATAGCCGTCAACGGCGCTGTCGATCACGTGCTGGTAGTAGCGTTCGCCCTCGCGCAGCGCGGCTTCGATCCTGCGCGTGGCCGACAGATCGCGAAGAATCCCCACATGCAGCAAGCGCTCGCCGTCGAGTACCTGATAGACGCGAACCTCCACCGGGAGCAGGCTGCCGTCGTGGCGCCGGTAGTCGGTATTGACCACGCGCACCTGCTCCGTCAGGCCGGCACTCCAGACCCGCCACGCTGCGGCATCGGCAAAACTGGTGGAAACCTCCCAGACGTGACGAGCAAGCATTTGCTCGCGCGAATAGCCGAGAAGCTCGCAGGCCCTGTCGTTGGCTTCGACATAAAAACCGCTCGCCGCGTCCACGAGGAGCACGCCGTCACCTATGCGGTCGAAGACACCACCGAGAATCATGTGCCGGCCGAACTCGCCGTGGCGCCCGCCGGGCCTGACCAGTTCGCGACGCAGGCGGACCACCGCATCGCGCAAAAACTCGACGTGGCGGCCCTGCATCGTGCGCACGATGTCATGACGCGTCAGCACCCCGAGCATGCGATCCTGCTCCATCACCAGCAGGCGGCGCACGCCGAGTTCGGTCATGCGCCGCGCTGCCTGTTGCAGCGTCTGGTCGGGCGCTACGGAGTGCACGCTGCGCACGATCAGATCGGCCAGCGGCGCCTGCGAGCGGTCGCCGCCGGCGGCGAAGCGCACCACGTCGCGATCGGTCACCATGCCCACCGGAACATTGGCTTCGGTCACCACCACATGGTCGGTGCCGCGGTTGTGCATCAGGCGCAGGGCGTCCTGCAGCGATGCGCCGCCATCCAGCGTGGTCACGTCCCTCGACATTGCCGCGCCGACAGTCTTCGGTGCCACCAGGTATTCGTCGCCGAGATCCGCGAGAAAATCCGCTTCGGTCATCACGCCCGCCACCCGGCCCTCGGCATCCACCGCCACCAGATGGTGCACCTCGTTGGCCAGCATCAGCTGGTATGCATCGCGATAGTCGAACGACAGCGGAAAGCTCACCACCGGGTGGCTCATCACCTCGCCAATCGGGCTTGCCGGAGCGAGCCCGTCCGCGGCCAACAGGGCCACCGCATCGCGCTCGGTGAAAATGCCGCAGGGGTGCCGTTCCTCGTCGACCACGACCACGCAGCTGATCCGCTTGCGCTCCATGGAACGCAGCACATCGCCCAGCGCCTCTTCGGTGCCGCAGGTCACTACCTCGGTAGTGAGAATCGATTTCAGGGAAAGTGCGTTCACGCGATCAACCAGCGCCGGACATGGCGCTCAGAATAGCAGCAAAGACAGGCGCCGCGGCGTCCCTGCCACGCCGCAAGGGGGAACGCCTGGTCGGTATAATTCTCGTTTTTCCATCCATCAGCGGAAACCATCCATGCGCTCCATGACCCTGTCCCGGTTCCTCATCGAAGAGCAACGCAGCAGGAAAGTCATTTCCCCTGACTTGCGACTGCTGGTCGAGGTCGTTTCGCGCGCCTGCAAGGCGATTTCCATCGCCATCGGCAAGGGCAGCCTGGCCGGGATACTCGGCAGCGCCGGCAGCGACAACGTGCAGGGCGAGGTACAGAAAAAACTCGACGTGATCTCCAACGAGATCCTGCTCGAGGCCAACGAATGGGGCGGCCATCTGGCAGGCATGGCTTCGGAAGAAATGGAACTGCCGCACGCCATTCCCAACCGCTACCCGAAAGGCGAATACCTGCTGCTGTTCGATCCGCTCGACGGTTCGTCGAACATCGACGTGAATGTCTCGGTCGGCACCATCTTCTCGGTACTGCAATGCCCCGAAGGCATGGACCCGACCGAGCAGGCCTTTCTCCAGCCGGGCACGCGACAGGTCTGCGCCGGTTATGCCGTATATGGACCGACGACGCTGCTGGTGCTGACGCTGGGCGATGGCGTGAATGTATTCACGCTCGACCGTGAATTCGGCCGCTTCGTCCTCACCCAGGAAAACGTGCGGATTCCCGAGGAGACGAGCGAATTCGCGATCAATGCGTCCAACGCGCGCTACTGGGACGCGCCGGTGAAGCGCTATGTCGATGAACTCCTGGCGGGCAAGGACGGGCCGCGCGGGCAGGACTTCAACATGCGCTGGGTAGCGTCGATGGTCGCCGATGTGCACCGCATCCTCAGCCGCGGCGGCATATTCATGTATCCCGTCGACAGCAAGACGCGCGCCCAGGGCGGCAAGCTGCGGCTGATGTACGAAGCAAATCCGATGGCGATGATCGTCGAACAGGCGGGGGGCGCGGCCACCGACGGCCGCCGCCGCGTCCTCGAGATCCAGCCGGAGAAGCTGCATCAGCGCGTCCCGGTGATCCTCGGTTCGAAGCGGGAAGTCGAGCGCATTACCCGCTACCACGCAGAATGACGGATCAGTCCTGCTGTCCGTAGGTGGCGAATTTCGCCGTCACGCGCGTCATTTCATCGGCCGGCAGCAGTTTCGGCGCGCCCAGTTGCAGCACGCGCCAATACTGCTCGCAGAGGGTTTCCAGTTCGATCGCCAAGGCCAGCGCGTGATTCAGGTCGCGGCCGAACACCACCATGCCGTGATGCGCCATCAGGCAGGCGCAGCGGCCATCGAGCGCACTGACGATGGCATCCGACAGTTCCTGGCTGCCGAAGGTGGCATACGCGGCGCAACGCACGTCGGCGCCACCGAAGCGCGCCACCATGTAATGGAAGGCAGGAACGCCCTGCTCCTGGCAGGCCAGCGCGGTGGCGAAGGGCGAATGCGTATGCACCACGGCGCCCGCCTCGGGCCGCGTGCCATAAATGTCGTGATGGAAACGCCATTCGGATGAGGGTTTGCGCTGATTTGCAGAAATCGCCGTGCCATCAGCGCCGACTTTCACCATGTCGGCAGGTTCGCAGTCGTCGTAGGCCATGCCGGTCGGCGTGATCAGGAAGCCGCCTTCGCAGCGCGCGCTGACATTCCCTGCGCTGCCGCGATTGATGCCCGAGGCGTTCATCGCACGCGCTGTGGCGAGGACCGCGGCAGCGAGATCTGCCGTGACGTCGCTCATGATTTCCACTGCCCCAGTGCGCCGGCCGCAGCGATGCCGCGCTCGGAAATGATGCCGCTGATCAAGGCCGCCGGCGTCACGTCGAAAGCCGGGTTCGCGACCGGTGTGTCGCCAGCGCCGAGTTCGTCCACGGCGCGTTCTTCGATGGGTATCTGCGCGCCCGAAGCGCAGGCGAAATCGATGGTCGACAGCGGCGCCGCGACATAGAACGGCACGCCATGGGCGCGCGCGGCGAGCGCCTTGAGGTAGGTGCCGACCTTGTTCGCGGTGTCGCCGTTGGCGGCAATGCGGTCGGCGCCGACGATCACCAGATCGACCTTGCCCTGCATCAACAGCAGGCCGGCGGCATTGTCGGCGATCAGGGTATGCGGCACGCCGGCCTCGGCGAGTTCCCAAGCGGTGAGCAAACCCTGGTTGCGCGGCCGCGTCTCCGAAACCCAGACATGCACCGGCAGGCCGGCCGCATGCGCGGCATAGACCGGCGCCAGCGCCGTGCCGTGCTCGACGGTGGCCAGGCGTCCGGCGTTGCAATGGGTCATGACGTTGACTTCGTCACCGTCACAGGAACTGCGCACCCCCTCCCGACCTCCCCCGCCAGGCGGGGGAGGCGATGAAGCCAGCCCTTCCTGCGGAAGGGGATGGTTGGACCGGGTCTTCGCGTTGTGGATGCGCTCGATCAGTGGCAAACCGTGTTGCCCGATCGCGGCGTTGGCGGCCTTGTCTTCCGTGGCGATGGCGTGCGCTTCGTTCCATGCGGCTTGGCGCCGTGTCGCCAGCGCCGACTTTTCCAGCACGCCGCGCATGCGCGCCAATGCCCAGTGCAGATTGACGGCGGTCGGCCGCGTCGCGGCCAGCGTTTCGATCACCTCGGCGAGACGCGCATCACCGGCATCGTCCGTCAGTCCTAGTGCCACGCCGTAGGCGGCGGTGGCGCCGATCAGCGGCGCGCCGCGTACCTGCATGACGCGAATCGCGTGGGCAACATCTTCCAGGGTGGACAGCCGCAGCATCACCGCTTCACGCGGCAGGCGCGTCTGGTCGAGAATGAGGATCGCGGCGTTGCGGCTGCCCGCGTCCTCGATCAGTGTCGGGTACCGCTCCTGGCTCAACTCAGCTCAGCTTGCCGTGGCAGTGCTTGTACTTCTTGCCGCTGCCGCAGGGACAGGGATCGTTGCGCCCGACCTTGGGCGTGTGGCGCTCGACCGGCTGCGCCGGCTTCGGGGCGGCGGCGGCGCCAAGCGCTTCGTCGTAGTCGGCATGGTGGTACTGCACGTTCTCGAGTTGCGGCGGAGCTTCCGCTTCCTCGATCTGCTCCTCGTTGCGAACTTC
>JBAZOF010000217.1:0-4551 GCA_041648855.1 Sulfuritalea sp.
CGACATCCGACCAGTGCAGGTCGGAGGGCAGCTCGCTGATGTAATACACGTCCTTGGCCAGGAACTGCATCCCCAGCACGCGTTCGAGTGCCGGCACCACGACGTCGATGTTGAGCGCCAGGGCCACGCCCCCGCCGATTCCGGCAGCCAGCCCGACGGCCCCGATCAGGACGCCCTGCACGATGAAAATGGCCATGATGCTGCTCGGGCTCGCGCCGAGGGTGCGAAGGATGGCGATGTCGGCGCGCTTGTCGGTCACCGCCATGACGAGGGTAGACACGATGTTGAAGGCGGCGACCGCGACGATCAGCAGCAGGATCAGGAACATCATGCGTTTTTCGATTTCGACCGCGCGGAAGAAGTTGGCGTGGCTGCGCGTCCAGTCGCTGACCCAGGCATCCATGTCGAGATAGCGCAGCAACTCGCGGCCAATCTGCGGCGCGGCGAAGAGATCATCGACCTTGAGCCGTACGCCGGTGACCCGCTCGTCCATGCGATAGAGCTTTTGCGCATCGCTCATATGGATCAGGGCGAGGCCGGAATCGAACTCGAACATACCGGCTTCGAAGATGCCCACTACGCGGAACTGCTTGACCCGCGGCAGGATCGCCGCCGGCGTCACCAGCCCTTGCGGCGCCAGCAGGGTGACCTTGTCGCCGGTTCTGGCGCGCAGGGCGCGCGCCAGTTCGCTGCCGAGTACGATCCCGAACTCGTCCGGCTTCAGTTGGTCGAGCTTGCCCGACTTCATGTGGCGGGCGAAGTCGGCGACCTTGTCTTCGGCGTCGGGGAGGATGCCGCGCACCATGACGCCGCGTACCTGTCCATCGAAAGTCAGCATGCCCTGGGCCTGGACGTAGGGTGCCGCAGCCTTCACCCGCGGATGCCGCGCCACGCCCTGCACCACCTTGCTCCAGTCGGCCAACTCGCCGCTTTCGGTGCTGACCTGAACGTGGGAGACGACGCCCAATATCCGCTCGCGCAGTTCCTTCTGGAAGCCGTTCATCACCGACAGCACGACGATCAGCGCCGCCACGCCGAGCGCCAGCCCGGCCATGGAAATCAGCGCGATGAAGGAGATGAAGCGATTGGCGACGCCTTCGCGCGGCTGGGCGCGCGTGTAGCGCAGTCCGATGAGGAGTTCGTAGTTCATGGGCACGATGGGGTTGGCGCTGCATGTTAACATGCGCCCATGCTGACGCTCATCGTGCCTGGCCTCATCTGGACGCGCCAGGCGCTCGCGGATCTCACCTACGACCTGCCCCTGCCCGCCTTTTCCACCCTCCTGGGTCGCGGCCGGCTGCGTCACCGCCCCCCGCAAGGCAGCGCCACGATCCTCGCCGAAATTTCGGGACTGCCTGCTCCGCTTCCAGCGGCGGCCTTGCGCTGGTTCGCGCTGCAGGAACATCCCGGCGAAGCGGAGTGGCTCTGTCTCGATCCGGTGCAACTGCGACTCCAGGAACGCTCCTTGATCGTCGACGATCCGCAACGACTGCAACTGACCGGCGAGGAAGCCGAGGCGCTCGCCGTCTCGCTGGCGCCGACTCTTGCCGCGCTCGGCGAGTTGACCGTGATCTCGCCGCACGCTTGGAACCTGCGCCTGTCTGCCAACGCCCCGGTCTTTCAGTCCCTGCCCGAGGCCGCGGGCCGCTACGTCTCCGCACTGCCGCTTGAAGACGCTTACGCGCCGTGGCGCCACGCCATCAACGAGGCACAGATGATCCTGCATACCCATCCGGTAAATCAGGCGCGCGCCGCAGCCGGGCGCCCAGTGGTGAATTCGCTCTGGCCCTGGGGCGGCGGCCGCCTGCCCACGCGCGATAGCCGCGCCGATGCCAGACCGCATAACGCACTCTGGAGCGACGACCCCGTCGCCCAGGGCATCGCGCGCCTGCTGGAAATCGACGCCGGGGCCTTGCCGGCCGGCTTCGGCAACTCGGCGACGCGCAGCGCGCTGGCGCTCCACGACGCACTGGAGCAGCCTGCCCGCAGCGGCGACGCGATAGTCTGGCGCGAGCAAATGGAGCGCCTCGAAGCCGACTGGCTGGCCCCAGCGCTCGAGGCCCTGCGCGCAGGGCGGCTCGACGCCCTGCGCCTGCTGGCGCCCGGTGAGCTCGCCGCGGTCGAACTCAATGTCAGCCGCCATGATCTGTGGAAGTTCTGGCGCAAACCGCGTGCATTGACGGAACTGGGCCCGCCATGACACACGCGACCCGCATCACCGTGCGCGACATTCCGCCCCGCGCTACTTGGGCCCTTGAACAGGGCGGCCTGCATCCGCTGCTGGCACGGCTGTATGCCGCACGCGGCATCCGTGGCATGGACGAACTCGATACGCGCAGCAGCGCCCTGCTTGCGCCGGACACGCTCAAGGGCACCGGCGAGGCGGCGACGCTGCTCGCCGATGCCATCGCCGCCGGACGCAAGATGCTGATCGTGGCCGACTACGACTGCGACGGCGCCACAGCCTGCGCCGTCGGTCTGCGCGCCCTGCGCATGATGGGTGCCACGGTCGACTACCTGGTACCCGACCGCTTCACGCTCGGCTATGGACTCTCGCCCGAGGTCGCACAACTGGCGGCGGCACGGCAGCCCGATTTGGTGATCACGGTCGACAACGGCATCGCCAGCGTCGAAGGCGTGGCCGAGCTCAAGCGTCACGGCATCGCAACGCTGATTACCGATCACCATCTGCCGGCGAATTTGGCAAATGAGGAGTTGCCTGACGCCGACGTGATCGTGAACCCCAACCAGCCGGGCTGCGATTTTCCGAGCAAGGCGCTGGCCGGCGTCGGCGTGATGTTCTATGTCGCGCTCGCCTTGCGCGCCGAACTGCGCCGCCGCGGCGCCTGGGCCGCGCAGCCGGAACCGAATCTGGCCGCCCTGCTCGATCTGGTGGCGCTGGGCACCGTCGCCGACGTGGTGCCGCTGGACCGCAACAACCGCATCCTCGTCGCCCAGGGCCTGGCGCGAATTCGCGGCGGCCAGATGCAGGCCGGCGTGCGTGCGCTGTTTTCCGTCGCCGGCCGCGAACCGGGCCGCGCCGCGACCTTCGATCTCGGCTTTGCCTTAGGCCCGCGACTCAATGCCGCCGGCCGTCTGGCCGATATGTCGCTGGGCATCGAATGCCTGGTCACCGACGATCCCGGCCGCGCCATGAATATCGCCCAGCAACTGGACGCCATCAACCGCGAGCGGCGGGTGATCGAAAGCGACATGCGCGAGGACGCCGAGCTGCTGCTGGCCTCGCTCGACGCCGGCAATCGGGCCAGCCTGACGCTGTTCGATCCCGGCTGGCATCAGGGCGTGATCGGCATCCTCGCCGGCCGCGTCAAGGAAAGACTCCACCGCCCGACCTTCGCCTTCGCCCGCGGCAACGCCGGCGAACTCAAGGCTTCGGGCCGCTCGATTCCCGGCCTGCACCTGCGCGATGCGCTGGATCTGGTCGCCAAGCGGCACCCCGGCCTGCTGTTGCGCTTCGGCGGGCATGCGGCAGCCGCCGGCCTGACGCTAGCCGAGGATCGTCTCGCCGAATTCGAGGCCGGCTTCGAAACAGTCTGCCGCGAACTGCTTTCTCCAGCGGAACTCACGCGCACACTGGAAACCGACGGCCCGCTCGAATCCGGCTACTTTTCGCTCGAAGCCGTGCGCCTGATGCAGCAGGAAGTCTGGGGCCAGGCCTTTCCCGCGCCCGTGTTCGCCGACAGCTTCGAGGTGCTGAACCAGCGCATCCTGAAAGACAAGCACCTCAAGCTCAAGCTGCAAAAAGGCGGCCAGCGCTTCGACGCGATCCAGTTCAATTATGCGGACGGCTTTGCCAGCGGGGTGCCGGGACGCATCTACGCTGCGTTCCGTGT
The DNA here is from genome assembly GCA_041648855.1 of Sulfuritalea sp. Classification (GTDB taxonomy): domain Bacteria; phylum Pseudomonadota; class Gammaproteobacteria; order Burkholderiales; family Rhodocyclaceae; genus Sulfuritalea. Next base: position 3,855 of record JBAZOF010000217.1, read on the forward strand.
CGATATCAACGAATGGAACGGAACGCAGACCGTGCAACTGATGCTGGAGCATTTCGAAGCGGCCTGAGCCGCGGGAACGACGCTATACGACCAGCGGCCTGGTACCCTGCAGCATCTCGGCCGGTACCGGCTTGCCGAACAGATTGCCCTGGTAGGCGTGACAACCCTGCCGCGCCAGAAACTCGCGCTGCCCCTCGGTTTCGACACCCTCGGCGATCACCGCGAGATCGAGACTCTGCCCGAGGGCGATGATGGTGCTGACAATCGCGGCATCGTTGCTGTCGGTAAGCACATCGCGCACGAATGAGGCATCGATCTTCAGCTGGGCCAGAGGCAGGCGCTTGAGATAGGACAGGGACGAATAGCCGACGCCGAAATCGTCGAGGGCGAATGTGACCCCCTCCGCCTTGAGTATGGTCATCTTGGCAATGATGTCCTTCATGTCATGCAGCAGCAGGCTCTCGGTGACTTCCAGCTTGAGTTTCTGCGGATCGGCACCGGTCTCGTGCAGCACCGCGAGCACCTGCTCGACGAAATCCCTTTGGTAGAACTGGCGGCCGCTGACATTTACCGCGACGGTGAGATGAGCCATCGCGGGCTGCTGCGCCCAGACCAGCAACTGCCGGCAAGCCGTTTCCAGCACCCAGTGACCCAGCGGCAGGATCAGGCCGCTGTCTTCTGCCAGCGGAATGAACTC
>JBAZOF010000218.1:0-4522 GCA_041648855.1 Sulfuritalea sp.
ACGGCGCATCGCCACGCAGCCGCTGCAATTGCCCAACGCCGGATCGGTGTTCAGGAATCCACCCGGCGACCACGCCGCACGCCTGATAGAGGCCGCCGGCCTCAAGGGCACACAGATCGATGGCGCGCAGGTTTCCGAAAAGCATGCGAATTTCATCGTTAATCCTGACGGCAAGGCCAGCGCGAGTGCGATAGAAATGCTAATCGGCCGAATTCAGTCGGAAGTGGCGGAAAAGTTTGGTGTTGCGCTGGTGCGCGAGGTGCGCATCGTGGGCGAGATCGACAGGCAGTCAAGGCAGGGCGGGGAAGGAGTTTGATGGATTTCGGCAAGGTGGCGGTGATGATGGGCGGCAAGTCGGCCGAGCGCGAGGTCTCGCTGAAAAGCGGGGCCGCGGTGCTGGCTGCGCTGCGTTCGTCCGGCGTCGACGCGCACAATTTCGATCCGCGGGACAAGGCACTCGAGGCGCTGCACGCCGAGGGCTTCCAGCGCGTCTTCATCGCCCTGCATGGTCGTGGCGGCGAAGACGGCACGCTGCAGGGCGCGCTCGATCTGCTGGACATTCCCTATACCGGCAGCGGTGTGCTGGCTTCGGCCCTGGCGATGGACAAGTGGCGCTCCAAGCTGGTCTGGCAGGCCGCAGGTCTGCCGGTGCCCGATTACGTCGTGCTCGATGCCGCCAGCGACTTCGCGGCCGCCGAGGCCCGCCTCGGCCTGCCGCTGTTCGTCAAGCCCTCCAACGAGGGTTCCAGCATCGGCATCACCAAGGTCAAGCAGGCAGGTGGTTTGCGCGCCGCCTATGAAACGGCCGCCCGCTACGACTCCTGCGTGATCGCCGAGCAGTTTCTCGGCGGCGGCGAGTTCACCGTCGGCATCCTTGCCGGCCAGGCGCTGCCGGTGATCCGCATCGTGCCGACGACCGAGTTCTACGACTACGACGCCAAGTATCTGCGCGACGACACCGAGTACCGCATTCCGAGCGGCCTCGGCGAAGCGCGCGAAGCCGAGATGCGCGATCTGGCGCTGCGCGCCTTCGCCGTGCTCGGCGGGCGTGGCTGGGGCCGCATGGACCTGATGCTGGATGCCGCGGGGCGCATCTATTGCCTCGAAGCGAATACCTCTCCCGGCATGACCGACCATTCGCTGGTGCCGATGGCGGCGCGGGCCGCCGGGATTCCGTTTGCGCAACTCGTGCTCAAACTGCTCGCAGAGGCTCGCTGTGGCTAAGGCACGCGGAGGCTCAAACGGGAAGAGCCGGGGCAACAGCCGGATTGAAAACGGCAGCGGCGAAGGCTTCTGGGATCGCCCGATGCTGATCAACCTTCTGGCCGACGTGCTGCTGCTGGCGGGCGGCGCTTTGCTGGCGTGGGCCGGTGCCATGGCGCTGCAACGACTGCCGGTGTTCCCGCTGAAGCAGCTGGTGGTGGCGACGCCGCTCGACGAGGTGTCGCGGGCGCAGATCGAACAGACGGCACGCAGCGTCCTGACCGGAAACTTTTTCACGGTGAACCTGGAAACGGCGCAGGCCGCCTTCGAGCGCATGCCCTGGGTGCGTTCGGCCTCGCTGCGTCGCCACTGGCCGGACGGCATCGAACTGGAACTCGAAGAACATCGCGCCGCCGCGCGCTGGACCCCGAAGGACGGCGAGCCTCGATTGGTCAACACACGCGGCGAGGTATTCATGGCGAGCGCGTCCGACAAGGGATTGCCCGCCTTTGCCGGCCCCGAGGGTTCGGCAAGCCGCGTGCTGGCGCGCTACCAGGAGTTCAACGACAGCCTGGCGGGTATCGGGCGCAAGCCGGTCGCCATTCATCTTTCGGCGCGCGAGGCGTGGCAAATCAAGCTCGACGACGGCGTGCTGCTGGAACTGGGCCGCGACCAGCCCAAGCATCCGCTGCTCGACCGCCTGAATCGATTCACGACCCACTATGCCGCGGTGAGCAGTTCGGCCAGGAGTCGCCTGCAAACCATCGGTGTGGTGGATATGCGTTACCCCAATGGATTCGCCCTCAGGGCGAGCAAGAGTTGATGAGCAAAGAAGCGAAACGTGATCTGATCGTCGGCCTCGACATCGGCACCTCGAAGATCGTCGCGATCGTCGGCGAGCTGGATGGCGAAGGGCGGCTGGCCATACTCGGGCTGGGCACCCAGGAGTCCAGCGGCCTGAAGCGCGGCATGGTGATCAATATCGAGGCCACCGTGCATTCGATTTCCAAGGCCATCGCCGAGGTCGAGATGATGGCCGGCTGCAAGGTGCGCGAGGTATACACGGGCATTGCCGGCAGCCACATCAAGAGCAAGGATTCCACGGGAATGGCCGTGGTGCGTGACAAGGAAGTCACCCAGTTCGATGTCGAGCGCGCGATCGAGGCGGCCAATGCGACCTCGATTTCGGCGGACGACCAGATATTGCACACGCTGGTGCAGGAATTCATCGTCGATGGCCAGGACGGCGTCAAGGAGCCGATAGGCATGGACGCCAAGCGGCTCGACGTCAAGGTGCATCTGGTCACCGGCGCGGTCACCGCCGTGCAGAACATCGTCAAGTGCGTGCATCGCTGCGGCCTCGAAGTGGTCGACCTGGTGCTGCAGCCGCTGGCCTCGGGCTACGCGGTGCTGACCGAGGACGAAAAGGATGTCGGCGTCTGCCTGGTCGACATCGGCGGCGGCACCACGGACGTCGCCGTTTTCGTGCATGGCGCGATCCGCCACACCGCGGTCATTCCGATCGCCGGCGACCAGCTGACCAATGACATTGCCATTGCGCTGCGCACCTCGACCCAGGATGCCGAGGAAATCAAGATCCGCTACGGCGTCGCGCTGCAGCAACTGGCCGATCCGGAAGACATGATCGAAGTGCCGGGCGTCGGCGATCGCCCGGCAACCCAGCTTTCACGTCAGACCTTGGCCGGCTTCATCCAGCCGCGCGTCGAGGAGATATTCCAGAAAGTGCAGGAAGAATTGCACCGCAGCGGCAAGGAGCGCCTGTTGCGCGCCGGCATCGTGCTGACCGGCGGCGCGGCGCAAATGGCCGGCATGGCCGAGCTGGGCGAGGAGATTTTTCACAATACCGTGAAGCTGTCGATGCCGCACTACGACGGCAACTTGCGCGATTACGTACGTAATCCGCGTTATTCCACGGCGATGGGTTTGTTGCTGGAAGGGGTGGCGCAGCGCCACCGTGGCATGAAGGCGCAGAGCCCCAAGAGTCTCGGCCAGATTCTGGCCCGGATGCGGGCGTGGTTTACCAAGAATTTTTGATTCAGTGGGTCTAAAAGGAGGCGAGTATGTTTGAACTTGAGGAAGTAGTTTCGGCGGAGACGGGCTCGACGGTCATCAAGGTCGTCGGCGTCGGCGGTGCAGGCGGCAACGCGGTCGAGCACATGATTCGCGAGGGCGTCGGCGGCGTCGAATTCATTTGCTGCAACACCGATGCGCAGGCACTGAACAAAAGCACTGCCCACGTCAAGTTGCAGCTCGGCCCAGGCCTGGGCGCCGGCGGCAAACCGGAAAAGGCCAGGGAGCTGGCGGTGCTCGACCGCGAACGCATCGCTGACGCGCTGCGCGGCGCGCACATGGTCTTCATCACCGCCGGCATGGGCGGCGGCACCGGCACCGGCGCCGGTCCGGTGGTGGCCGAGGTCGCGCGCGAGCTGGGCATCCTGACCGTGGCGGTGGTGACCAAACCCTTCGAGTACGAAGGCAAGCGCAAGCGGCTGGCCGAAGAAGGCGTGGCCGAACTCGCGCTTCACGTCGATTCGCTGATCATCATCCTCAACGAGAAGCTCGAAGAAGTGCTCGGCGACGAGGTCAGCATGCTGGAAGCCTTCCAGGCGGCCGACAACGTGCTGCGCAATGCGGTGGGCGGAATCGCCGAAATCATCAACGTGCCGGGTCTGGTCAACGTCGACTTCGAAGACGTGCGCACCGTGATGGGCGAGATGGGCAAGGCGATGATGGGGTCCGCAGTCGCCGCCGGCGTCGATCGCGCCCGCGTCGCTGCCGAAGAGGCGGTGGCCAGTCCCCTGCTGGAAGGCATCGAGCTTTCCGGGGCCCGCGGCGTGCTGGTGAACATTACCGCCAGCACCACGCTCGGCCTCAAGGAATACAAGGAGGTGATGCGGACCATCCGTCAATACACGGCCCCCGAAGCCACCGTGATCTGCGGCGCCGTGTTCGACGAGACCATGGAAGACCAGTTGCGGGTCACCGTGGTCGCCACCGGTCTCGGCATCGTCGCGGCACGCGAGGCAGCCAAGCCGAGCATGCGGGTGGTCGAGACCATCGGCCTGCGCACCGGAACCGACAACCTGCAGGTATTCGATGTCGGGACCGGCCAGATCGATCTTTCGACAGTCACCAGCAGCGCTCGCGGCAGCATGCCGCGCAACGCTCAGGCAGATGCCATGGCGGCTTCCGGGGTGGACAAGTACGACATTCCCGCCTTCCTGCGCCGCCAGTCGGACTGAATTGCCGGCAGCAGAACCGGTCCGGCGGGCGCCTCCTCCCGTCGGGCCGGGCTTGC
>JBAZOF010000219.1:0-4514 GCA_041648855.1 Sulfuritalea sp.
TTACAACCTATCCCCCACCCCCTTTCCCAAGGAAAGGGGTGACAACGGTTCAACCGCTTCGCGGTTTCCATGCTGCTTGGCTTACGCCGCCTTGGGGCGGCCCGGCGGAGGCGTAGATGCAACCCACCCACGCCTCGCGCCGCATTCTGCTGCCGGTCAGAAACTGGTTCATCGTGGTCACGCTCTTTCTCGCCCTGCTGCTGAATCTGATTCCTTTCGGGCGCTTGCCGGGCATTCCCGACTGGGTGGCGCTGGTGCTGGCATTCTGGTGCGTTCATCAGCCGCTGAAGGTCGGCATGGCCGCCGGCTTCGTATTCGGCCTGGCGATGGACGTGGTCGATGCCAGCGTGATGGGGCAGCATGCACTGGCCTATGTGCTTCTGGCGTTCGCTGCCGCAGGGCTGTCGCGACGAGTGTTGTGGTTCCCGCTGTCACAGCAGGCCTTGCACGTGTTGCCCTTGTTTCTCGGCATGCAACTGGTGATGATGGTCGCGCGCATGGTGAGTGGCGCCGAGTTTCCGGGCGTGCTGTGGTTTCTGTCGAGCTTCACCGCGGCGCTGCTCTGGCACCCGGTGACCTATCTGCTCCTGATGCCCCAGTTCCGGCCGGAAGACAAAGACGTCCATCGACCGATTTAATGGAATTCAAGAATCCCCAGGAAGAACTCGAGCGCTTCCGTTCGCGACTGGCCGTGGCGGGCGGCTTCGTGCTGGTCTGCTTCACCCTGTTGTTCATCCGCTTCGTCTGGCTGCAGATCGTCCAGCACGACTATTACCAGACCCGTGCCGAGGACAACCGCATTTCGCTGGTGCCCATCGTGCCCAACCGGGGTCTGATCCTCGACCGCAATGGCGTTGTGCTGGCGCGCAATTACTCGGCCTACACGCTGGAAATCACGCCCTCCAAGGCGCGCGATCTGGAGCAGATCATCGATGGTCTGGCCGGAATCATCGACATCCAGCCCAAGGACCGCAAGCGCTTCAAGAAGCTGCTGGAAGAAAGCCGCAACTTCGAGTCGCTGCCGATCAGAACCCGGCTGACGGACGAGGAGGTGGCGAAGTTCATCGCCCACCGTTACCGTTTCCCCGGCGTCGACATCAAGGCGCGCCTGTTCCGTCAGTATCCGGGCGGCGCCTTTGCCTCGCACATGCTGGGTTACATCGGTCGCGTCAATGACCGCGATCTGGAAAAGATCGAGGAAAAGGAACAGGACGCGAACTATCGCGGCACCGAGCACTTCGGCAAGACCGGGCTGGAGCAGCGTTACGAGTTCGATCTGCATGGCGGCACCGGCTTCGAGCAGGTGGAGGTCGATGCCGGCGGCCGCGCGGTGCGCACGCTGGCCCGCACCGCGCCGGTGGCCGGCAACAACCTGACGCTGACGGTGGACGCCGAACTGCAGCGCATCGCCGAGCAGGCCTTCGGCGACCGCAAGGGCGCGCTGGTCGCCATCGAGCCGGCTACCGGCGGCATTCTGGCGCTAGTCGCGGTGCCCAACTACGATCCCAACCTGTTCGTCGATGGCATCGACACGCAGAACTGGAGGGAGCTCAACGAATCGCCCGACAAACCCATGGTGAACCGCGCGCTGAATGGCGCCTACCCGCCGGGCTCCACCTTCAAGCCCTTCATGGCGCTGGGCGCGCTGACGCTGGGCAAGCGCCGTCCCGAGCAGGCGATTTCCGATCCCGGCTTCTTCAACTTCGGCGGCCACCACTTCCGCGACGACAAGAAGGGTGGCCACGGTATGGTGGATATGTACAAATCCATCGTGCATTCCTGCGATACCTACTACTACATGCTGGCCAATGACATGGGGATCGACAACATCTCCAGCTTCATGGGCCAACTCGGTCTCGGCAGCCGCACCGGCATCGACATCGACGGCGAATCGGAAGGCGTGCTGCCTTCGCAGGAGTGGAAGCGGAAGCGATTCAAGAAGCCGGAGCAGCAGAAATGGTATGCCGGCGAAACCATTTCGATCGGCATCGGTCAGGGCTACAACGCCTATACGCCGATCCAGCTGGCGCATGCCACGGCGATCCTGGCCAACAACGGCGTGGTGTTTCGACCGCATTTGGTGAAGTTCATCACCGACACCAGGACAGGAAAGCAGACCCTGATCGAGCCGCAGCCGACACGCAACCTGGGACTCAAGGCGGAACATGTCGAGGTGATCCGCAACGCCATGGTCGGCGTGAACAAGGAAGGCACCGGCGCCCGCGCATTCGCCGGTGCCGAGTATGTGTCCGCCGGCAAGACCGGCACCGCCCAGGTGTATTCGCTCAAGGGCGCGGAGTACAAGGCGGGTACGGTCAAGAAGGAGTTGCGCGACCACGCCCTGTTCATAGCCTTCGCCCCCGCCGAGAATCCCAAAATCGCCCTGGCCATCCTGGTCGAGAACGGCGGTTTTGGTGCCCAGGCCGCGGCGCCGATCGCGCGCCAGGTGCTCGACTACTATCTGCTCGGCAAGCGGCCCCAGGCGCCTGCGCAGCCGGATGAAGCAGCCATCGAAGAGGACGAGGAATGAATCCCGGCATCGGTCTCGGCATGATTCGCAACCTGGTGCAGCGACTGATCGCGCCGATCGACGGGCCGCTGATGGCAATCGCCGGCTTGCTGCTGCTGCTGGCCGTCGGCGTGATGGGCAGTGCTTCGCCCGAGCGGCTCAATGCGCAGTTGCTCAATGTTGCGGTGGCGCTGGTGGTGATGCGCGTCATGGCGCAGGTTCCGCCGCAGCGCCTGATGCACATGGCGGTGCCGGTGTATCTGGTCGGTGTGATGCTGCTGGTCGCCGTCGCCCTGTTCGGCGACGTCTCCAAGGGCGCCCGACGCTGGCTCAATCTCGGCTTCATGCGCGCCCAGCCCTCGGAGCTGATGAAGATCGCCATGCCGCTGCTGCTCGCCTGGTACTTCCAGCAGCGCGAAGCCATGCCGCGCCTGCGCGACTATGCCATCGCGGCTGTGCTGCTGCTGCTGCCGGTGGCGCTCATCGCGCGCCAGCCGGATCTGGGCACCGCCATCCTGGTTCTGGCGGCGGGCTTCTATGTGATCTTCTTCGCCGGCCTGTCGTGGAAAATCATGATCGGCATGGCTGTCGCTGCCGCCGCCGCCGCCCCGCTGGCGTGGAATCTGCTGCACGATTATCAGAGAAACCGCATCATCACCCTCTTCGATCCGGAGAAGGATCCGCTCGGCAAAGGCTTCCACATCATCCAGTCGACCATCGCCATCGGCTCCGGCGGCATTTTCGGCAAGGGCTGGCGGGCCGGCACCCAGGCGCAACTGGAATTCATTCCCGAGCGGCATACCGACTTCATCTTCGCCGTATTCTCGGAGGAGTTTGGCCTGTTCGGCAATCTGGTGCTGCTCGGGCTCTACGCAATGCTGATTGGGCGCGGACTGATGATCGCGGCGAATGCGGCCACGCTATTTTCGCGCCTGCTGGCCGGTGCCGTCACCATGATTTTCTTCACCTATGCCTTCGTCAACATGGGCATGGTCTCCGGCATCCTGCCGGTGGTCGGCGTCCCGCTGCCGCTGGTCAGCTATGGCGGCACAGCCCTGGTGACGCTGTTCCTCGGCATCGGCATCCTGATGTCGATTCACGGCAATCGCATGCTGGTACAAAAATGATTCGCCTCAGCCTGCTGCTTCTGCCGATCCTGCTCGCCGCCTGCGGCACGCAGACGCCGCGCCCGGTCATCGACCGGGCCGAGACACCCGCTGTCGCCGTACCGCCAGCGCCGACTTTCAAGACTGAGGCAAAGAAGCCTGCGCCGGCGATCAAGTACAGCGGCGGCTTCTACAAGGACGACGGTCCCGGCGACAGGGTGCCGGAAGACATCGAGGCGATTCCCGATGCGATACCGAAGATCGAGCCGCTGCACCGTTTCGCCAACAATCCGTATTCGGTGCTGGGGCGCGACTATGTGCCGCAGCGCGATCTCCGGCCCTACAAGGCGCGCGGCATTGGCAGCTGGTACGGGCGCAAGTTCCACGGGCAGAAGACCTCCAGCGGCGAACCCTACGACATGTACGGCATGACTGCGGCCCATCCGACCCTGCCGATTCCTTCCTATGTGCGCGTCAGCAATCCGGCCAACGGCAAGTCGGTGGTGGTGCGCGTCAACGACCGCGGCCCCTTCCACTCTGGCCGGCTGATCGACTTGTCCTGGACCGCGGCGTACAAGCTGGGCTATATCGGCACGGGCAGCACCGTGGTCGAGGTCGAGACCGTGTTGCCGGGACAGACGCTCGCCGTTGCCGCCCCGCGAAGCGGGAATTCCGGCATGCAGAGCCAGGCAGCGCCGACTGTTGTCGACGACGACCCGATCGCGAAGCTGGCCGCCGCCGAACCCGAGCCGCCGCTGCCGCAGGTGCAGGACGTGCGCGGCCACTTTCTGCAGCTCGGCGCCTTCGGCAACCGCGACAACGCCGAGGCGCTGCGCGCGCGGCTGGCGCGCGAACTGGGTAATCTCGCCGAAAAGCTGGTGGTCCAGCCCGCCGGCAAG
>JBAZOF010000220.1:0-4508 GCA_041648855.1 Sulfuritalea sp.
GAAAGACCACCGCCAGCACGGCGCGACTGCTCGAGCCGACCGGCGACGCGGCCGGCAGCATCCTGCGCCTGCGCTCCGACGTCGAACGCAAGCGCCTGTTCGGGCTGGCGGCGCAGGACAGCAGCGACTCGACGCTGGACAGCGGCATCTACACGGCAGAAGCCAACACGCAAACTTATGCGCGGCTGTGTGAGCTGGCCCGCGATCTGCTCGCCGCCGGCTGGCCGGTGATCGTCGATGCGGCCTTCTTGAAGCGCACAGAACGCGCGTCGTTCCGCGCCCTGGCGGACGAGCTGGGTGTCGACTTCCGCATACTGGCCGCGGAAGCACCCGCCGCGGAACTGCGCCGCCGCCTCATCGCGCGCAGCGGCGATGCCTCGGAAGCCACGGTGGCCGTGCTCGAAAAGCAGCTGACCTGGTTCGAGCCGCTCGATGAGGACGAACGAAGTTGCGCCATCCCCCCCTGACGCGCAGCGCCAGACAAAACCGCCGACAGCGGATCAATGCGATTGTCATTACTTGAATCGACCCGCTGTTCCCGCTATTCTTCGCCCAGGAATCAACTCGTCGGACCACTCATGAACGCAACACCCGCAATCCATATCCTGATCGCAGCGCTGCTGGTCACCCTTTCGAGTGTCAGCGACGCCCGCCGTGGCGGCAGCCGCTCGTCGTCCTCGGCGTCTGCTGCGAAGCCCGCCCCGAGTCCGGCATCCGCGACAAGCAAGAAGGCCGATAAGGACGAAGCACGTCCGGAATCGGGCAGGGGCATCAGCGTCAATTTTTCCTCGGGCAGCGGCAGTTCTTCAGCCGGCGGCGGTTCGACCGCGACATCGGCTGCAATCGGCGCCGCCGTTGGCGTCGCTGCGGGTTCGGCCGTCGCCGGCAAGGTAGTTGCCGACGACCCACGGCAGGGGGAGAAGCAAGGCCAACAAGTGGAGCTGGCGAGGCTGGCCGATGAGAAACGCAAGGCCGACGAAGCGCGCAAACGCGAAGAGATCGACCGCCTGGCCAAGGAAGCCGAGGAAGACCGCCAGCAGGAAGCGGCGCGCAAGGCACAGGAAAAGAAGCGGAAGGAACAGCTGCGCCAGCAGGCGACGCTCGCGCCGCGCTGCGTACTCAAGCCGGTGATGACGGATGCCGAGATCGCCAAATGCCGCTGAATCATCGCCGGGAAACCATCTGCTGCGCCCCGCGGGAGATATGAGATATAAAAACAACGGGCGCCCTGTTCGAGGCGCCCGTCGAAAACTGCATCATGCCCTTGCGGGCACAAGACCTTACTGACCCAGATAGTCGGTCACGGCGACCCAGCGGCCATTCTGGATCTGGCCCACCTTCGACTTGTCGTTGCCCAGATGCTGCTTCGGGGTGAACTTGTACTCGGGGCTGCCGAACATGTCGCGCGAGAAGGTAGTGCTCTCCAGGGTCTTGATGAAGTTGTCCGTGGTCAGGTTGGCGCCGGTCTTCTTCGCCGTCTGCACGAACATGTCCATCGCCACGTAACCGTAGGCGGAGAACAGACCCGGATCTTCCTTGAACTTGGTCTTGTAGGAAGCGAACCAGTCGCGCACGTTCTTCGAGGAATCGTCGGCGTAGGGTACGGCGACCTGATGGAAGGCATAGAGTCCGTCCATCGCCTTGCCGCCCAGTTTGTGGATCAGGTCGGTATAGGCCGCCGAGGAGCCGACGAAGTTCGGGTTCCAGCCCATCTTGCGCGCCGTGCCGATGGTGCCGATGGTCTCGCGGATGATGGTGCCGAGCACCACGGTATCGCAATCGGCCGCCTTCATCTTCGACACCTGCGCCGAGAAATCCGTCGCGCCGCGCTTGAAGGAGGTCTTCTCGGCGAAGCCCATGTTGATGTCCTTGAGCCCGTCTTCCGCACCCTTCAGCACCTCGGTACCGAAGTCGTCATCCTGGTAGATGACACAGAATTTCTTGGCGCCACGCTCCTTGACCATCCATGGCATTCCCTTGCGCATCTGGTTGTAGTAGGGCGCAGCAAAGGAAAACTTCAGCTTGTGCAGCGGCTCGTACATTTCACGCGCGGCCGTCAGCGGGAACAAGTTCATCACGCCCTTGTCGAACAGGGTCGGGAAGGTCGCCAGATTGACGGCGGTACCGATGGTGCCGACCATGGCGAACAGCTTGTCCTGCTGCACCATTTTCTGCGCCGCGAGGAGGCCCTTCTTGGGGTCATAGCCGCTGTCTTCGGCGATGAACTTGAGCTTGCGGCCATTGATGCCGCCGGCCTCGTTGACCTCGTCGACCCGCATCTGCATGCCATAACGCAAGGCCTTGCCGAAGCCCGCCAGCGGACCCGACAGGTCCTGGATGGTGCCGATCACGATTTCATTCTTGCTGACGCCCATCTGCTCGGCGGCAATCGCCGTGGCGCCGGCGCCTACTCCTGCGGCCGCAAGCAATACCGCAGCCAGTTTGGTGGTTCCCTTCATTGCGCTCTCCTCCTTTTGGCGGTTAAAACAAACGCCGTAATCGACCTAGTCGCGGTACATCGACTCGATCAACTCGGCATATTTCTGACTGACTAGCTTACGCTTTAGTTTCATGGTCGGGGTCAACTCCTCATCCTCGGCGCCAAGCTTCTTCTCGATCAGGCGAAACTTCTTGATCTGCTCGACGCGGGCAAACTGCTGGTTCACCCGCTCGATCTCGCTGCCGATCAGCTTCTGTACTTCCGCCGAGCGCGTCAGGCTGACGTAGTTGGAGAAGGGCACGTCGTGGTCCTGGGCGAACTTCTCGACGTTCTCCTGATCGATCATGATCAGGCACACCAGGTAAGGCCGCTTGTCGCCGATCACCACGGCATCGGTGACATAGGGCGAAAACTTGAGCTGGTTCTCCAGTTCGGAAGGCGTGATGTTCTTGCCGCCGGCGGTGATGATGATGTCCTTGAGGCGGTCGGAAATGCGGTAGAAGCCTTCGTCATCGACGGTGCCGACGTCACCGGTGTGCAACCAGCCTTCGGCATCGATGGTCTCGGCGGTCTTTTCCGGCTGGTTGAGGTAGCCCATGAACACGTTCGGGCCGCGCACCATGAGCTCGCCTTCGGCCGACAGTTTCAGTTCGTTCATGGTGCCGGGCACGCCGATCGAACCGGGCTTGATGCGGTCGATCGGCATCGCGGTCGAGCCGCCGCCGGTTTCGGTCATGCCCCAGACTTCCAGCATCGGTACCCCGAGCGCCAGATACCAGCGCACCAGGTCGGGCGAAATCGGCGCCGCGCCGGTGATCAGCATGCGGCTGCGGTGAATGCCGATCAGCTTGCGCACGTTGTTCAGCACCAGTACCCGCGCCAGCCAGTGGGCGAAGTTCAGACCGCCGCTGATCGGCTGGCCCGCCTCGTAGCGCTTGACCTTTTCCAGACCGATGCCGATCGCCAGGCGGTAGGCCCACTGCTCGAAGGCATTGGATTCCTTCAGCGCGATGCTGACGCCGGAATAGAACTTCTCCCAGACGCGCGGCACGGCGACGAACACCGTCGGCGCGATCTCGCGCACGTTCTCGGGAATGGTCTCGGGATTCTCGACGAAGTTCAGCGTGGTCCCGGTGTAGAGCGCGAAATAGGCACCACCGTTGCGCTCGGCGACATGGCACAGCGGCAGGAAGCACATGCGCTCGTCGTTCTCGTCCTGCGCAATCACCATGTTGAAACTGCGCACCGACTGCAGGATGTTGCTGTGCGAAAGCATGGCGCCCTTGGGTTTGCCCGTAGTGCCGGAGGTATAGATCAGGATCGCCAGATCTTCCGGCCGGCGCGAGGTGATGCGGGCCTGCCATTCGGCGGCCGCCGCGCCCTTGCCGATGCGGTCGAGGCGGGCGCGGCCGAGTTCGCGCAACTGCTCCAGGCTGATCACCTGTTCGTCATGCAGGTCGCGCAAGCCGTCCATGTCCCAGACCACGATCTTGCGCAGGGCCGGCAGGCGTTCGCGCACTTCGAGCGCCTTGTCGAGCTGCTCGTCGTCCTCGACAAACAGCATCACCGAGTTCGAATCCTGCATCAGGTACTCGACCTGGCTCGCCGCATCGGTGGGATAGATGCCGGAACTGATTCCGCCGCAGGAGAGTACCGCCAGATCCGAGAACAGCCACTCCTGCCGGGTATTGCCGAGGATCGACGTCGTCTCGCCCACCGCAAGACCCAATTCGAGCAGGCCCATGCCGGCTTCGCGCACGATCGCGGCCACTTCGTTCCACGACAGGCTTTGCCACAGTCCGTATTCCTTCTGGCGGAACAGCGTCCGCTCGCCGCGCTTCGCCACGCCATTCCAGAACATCTCGGGCAGGGTTTCACCCGCGACGACGACGTCGTGCTCGGCCCAGTAGCGTTTGCCGTCAAGCTGCCACATGACTGGTTCCAACGCTATTGAGCTTGTGAAGAAATCGTAGCGAGCGGGCCGCAGCGGGGTGCGGCCGGAGCGCAGCTACCGGAATGTACGTCTCTGTACATGAGGATAGCCGGGTTTGCCAACTGATCCGCCCAA
>JBAZOF010000221.1:0-4493 GCA_041648855.1 Sulfuritalea sp.
GTCGATGACGCCAGTCTCTGCGCCGCATTCTCCCGCGTCGAGCGCGCGCGGGGCGACGCCGCACTGACCTATTTCGAGTTCGGCACCCTGGCGGCGTGGGAAGTGTTCGCCGCAGCGGGACTCGATGCGGTCATTCTCGAGGTCGGCCTCGGCGGCCGGCTCGACGCCACGAATGTCTACCAGCCCGCCTGCGCCATCGTCACCGGTGTCGATTTCGATCATATGGATTTCCTCGGCGCCGACCGTGAGGCCATCGGATTCGAGAAGGCTGGAATCTTCCGCAGCGGTGTGCCGGCAATCTGCGGTGATCCGCAGCCGCCGCAATCCTTGCTGGCCCATGCCGGGGCGATCGGGGCCAAGCTGCAGGTCATGGGGCGGGATTTCGGCTATCTGCGGCAGGAGCAGCAGTGGCTGTATTGGGGGCGCCCCGCCAATGACGGCGGACGGCAGGACGATGTCGCCGCAATCCGGCGCGGCGGACTGGCGTTTCCGGCGCTGCGCGGCAGTCAGCAGCTGGCCAATGCGGCTTGCGCGCTGGCCGCACTCGAGGCGCTGCACCAGGCTTTGCCGGTGGCGATGAAGGATATCCGCCAGGGCTTGATCACGGTCGAGCTGACGGGGCGTTTTCAGGTGCTGCCCGGGCGTCCGGCGGTGGTGCTGGATGTTGCCCACAATCCGCAGGCTGCCATAGTGCTGGCGGCCAATCTGGGCGACATGAGTTTCCATCCCAGGACTTGGGCCGTGTTCGGCATGCTGGTCGACAAGGATGTCGATGGCGTCATCGACGCCCTGCGCGAGCGCGTAACGCACTGGCTGCCAAGCACGCTGGAAGGCCGCCGTGCCGCCAGCGCCGACTTTCTGGCGGGCCGTCTGGAGGCGAGGGGAATCAAGGCCGCCGGCAAGTTCGCCTCGCCTGCTTCAGCGCTCGCGTGGGCGCAAGAGAACGCGGGCGAAGATGATAGAATTCTGGCCTTCGGATCCTTCCTCACTGTTGCTGCGGCCTTGCAAGCGCTTGGCCGTTCAGCGTAACCACGATGGCGGAACAAGACACATCGCCTGACGCAGATTTGCAACTGAAGAAGCGTGCTCGCCGCCGGCTTGTCGGCGCCGCCGCGCTGGCGCTGTTGGCCGTCATCGTCCTGCCGATGGTGATGGATCGCGAGCCGCGCTCACTGAGCCAGGACATTCAGGTGCGCATTCCCAGTCAGGATTCGACGGGCCTTGTCGCCAAGGTCTTGCCGGGCAAACCCGTGGCAACGCCCATGCCGGCACCGGAGCCGAAGCCCGCGGCAGAACCGAAGGCGGAGGGCCAAGCCAAAGCCGAGCCCGTCATCACGGCAGCCGCGGCAGCGCCTGCGGTGACCAAGTCGGTTGCTCCGACGGCGGCGCCGGCCGTGAAGGCAGCTCCAAAGCCGGCGGAAAAGCCGGTAGCCCTCGAAAAGAAGCCTGAGGCTGCGGCAACGCCTGCGAGCAAAACGGTTGCCGATGCCAAGCCGGCGAGCGATGCCTCCGGTCAGTGGGTGGTTCAGCTCGGGGCCTACAAGGAGGCGGGCAACGTCAAGCTCTTGCTGTCCAAGTTGAAGGGCATCGGCGTGCCCGCATATACGGAAAAGTCCGATACACCGCAGGGACCGCGCACCCGCGTCCGGGCCGGTCCCTTCGCCAGTCAGGACGCCGCAGAAAAGGCCCGTTCGAGAATCAAGATCATCGGCGTAGACGGCCCGGTAGCGCCAAAGTAGGACGATGACCGCGTTCGATTACGCCGTGCTGGCGGCAATTCTGGCGTCGGTGCTGGTAGGGTTGTGGCGCGGTGTGGTAAGCGAGATTCTGGCACTGGTTGCCTGGATTGTGGCGTTTCTGGTTGCGCGTGCCGAGGCGTCCGTGGTGGCTAATTGGCTTGCCGGGCAGATCGCCGAGCCGGGCATGCGGCTGGCAGCGGCTTACGTGCTGATCTTTGTCGGTGTATTGATAATATTCGCCTTGGCGCGCATGCTTGTTTCACTGATGCTGAAGGCAGCGGGTTTGGGTTTGCTGGACCGCTTGCTGGGCGCCGGTTTTGGCGTCCTGCGCGGGGTTCTGGTTGTATTGGTGGCGGTGCTGGTGGCGGGTATGACGCCGCTGCCGAAGGCTGACTGGTGGCGTGAGGCGACGTTGGCACCACCGTTGGAAACCGCGGTGATTGCAGCAAAGCCCTGGTTGCCGGCGGAAGCGGCAAAACGGATTCGGTTTCGATAGAGGAAGACCATGTGCGGAATTCTGGGTGTGGTGGCCACCACACCGGTGAATCAATTGCTCTACGACGGCTTGCAGGTGCTTCAGCATCGCGGCCAGGATGCCGCGGGCATCGCCACGGCGGAGGGCGGGCGTTTCCACATGCACAAGGGCTCGGGCCTGGTGCGCGATGTCTTCCGCACCCGCAACATGCGCAGCCTGCTGGGCAACTGGGGCATCGGCCATTGCCGCTACCCGACCGCCGGTTCGGCTGACAACGCCGCCGAGGCGCAGCCCTTCTACGTCAACTCGCCCTTCGGCCTGATGCTGGCGCACAACGGCAACCTGACCAACGCCGACCAGTTGAAGCAGGACATGTTCCTGCAGGATCTGCGTCACATGAACACCAACTCCGATTCGGAGGTGCTGCTCAACGTCCTGGCGCATGAATTGCAGGCCGCCTCGACCAAGTACCAGGTGGATGCCGAGACCATCTTCAAGGCGGTGGCCGGCGTGCATCGCCGCGTCAAGGGCGCCTATGCCGTGGTGGCGATGATCGCCGGCTACGGTCTGCTGGCCTTCCGCGACCCCTACGGTATTCGTCCGCTGGTGATGGGCAAGAACGAGACGTCGCAAGGCACCGAATACATGGTGGCCTCGGAGAGCGTGGCGATCGACACCCTGGGTTTCAAGATGCTGCGCGATGTCGAGCCGGGTGAAGCGGTGCTGATCGACATGCGCGGCAACTTCGTCAGCCGGCAATGCGCCGAACGTACGCTCCACGCGCCCTGCATGTTCGAGTTCGTCTATCTGGCGCGCCCCGATTCCGTGATGGACGGCATCTCGGTGTATGAAACGCGGGCCAAGATGGGTGACTACCTGGCGGACAAGATCCGTCTCACCATGCCGCATCTGGCGATCGACGCGGTAATCCCGATTCCCGACTCCAGTCGCCCGTCGGCGATGGATCTGGCCGCGCGCCTGAACCTTCCCTATCGCGAGGGCTTCGTCAAGAATCGCTACATCGGGCGCACCTTCATCATGCCCGGCCAGGCCACGCGGCGGAAATCCGTGCGGCAGAAGCTCAACGCCATCAGCCAGGAGTTTCGCGGTCGCAACGTGCTGCTGGTCGACGATTCCATCGTGCGCGGCACCACCAGTCGCGAGATCATCATGATGGCCCGTGAAGCCGGCGCGAAGAAGGTCTATTTCGCCTCCGCCTCGCCGCCGGTGCGCTTTGCCAATGTCTATGGCATCGACATGCCGACGCGCAGCGAACTGATCGCCGCGTTTCGCAATGACGACGAAATCTGTCGCGAGATCGGCGCCGATGCGCTGATCTACCAGGATCTCGACGCCCTCAAGGCGGCAGTGCGCTCGGTCAATCCGACGGTGACCCAGTTCGAGACCTCGTGTTTTGACGGCCAGTACATCACCGGCGACGTCAGCGCCGCCTATCTGCAGAGCATGGAGGACAAGCGTTCCCGGCCTTCGCTGCAACTGCCGGACGACCAGGATGGTTTCGACGGACAGGATGGCGAACAGCTCGACCTGAACCTGGTGCAGGCGGGATGAGCGGAGTGAATACCGGTTCTGAAAAATCAGGCTGGTCGTTCGATACTCTCGCCGTACGTGCCGGGCAGGAGCGCAGCCAGTTCGGCGAACACTCCGAGGCGCTTTACCTCACGTCGAGCTTCGTTTTCGCAAACGCGGCACAGGCGGCGGCTCGCTTCTCCGGCGAGGAGCCGGGCAACGTCTATGCGCGCTTCACCAATCCGACCGTCACCACCATGCAGGAACGTCTGGCGGCGCTCGAGGGCGCAGAGGCCTGCGTCGCCACCGCCACCGGCATGGCGGCGATCCTGTCCACCGTGATGGCGCTGATGAAGGCGGGCGAGCACATCGTCGCCTCGCGCAGCATCTTCGGCGCCACGCAGCAGCTTTTCGGCACCATACTGCCGCGCTTCGGCGTGGAGACCAGTTTCGTCGACAAGGGAAGCGTCGAGGCCTTTCGTGCCGCGCTGCGTCCGACCACCAAATTGGTCTTCATCGAGACGCCGTCGAATCCATTGACCGAAGTCTTCGACATCGCGGCGTTGGCCGAAGTGGCGCACACCGCGGGCGCGCTGCTGGTGGTCGATAACTGCTTCTGCACGCCGGCGCTGCAGCGTCCGCTGCAACTGGGCGCCGACCTGGTGATTCATTCCGCGACCAAGTATCTGGACGGGCAGGGCCGCGTGCTGGGCGGCGCCGTCTGCGGCACCCGTGCGCTGACCGACGAA
>JBAZOF010000222.1:0-4479 GCA_041648855.1 Sulfuritalea sp.
GCGCAGGGTCGTATCGAAAATAATCAAATGTTCCTTGGACATGATTGTCTCCTGGGGCAAATCAAAAATAGCTTATGCCTCCCCTCGCAGGGCGGGCACTATGAACAACCGAATTGTGGGGGGGGGTTATTTAGCGCGCGCGGCGCAGCAGCGGAAGCAGCTTCGCACGCAGCGGCTGACGCGCGATCAGCGCGCCAGAGAAGGCAAGAAATAATGCAGCAAAGGTGAATACCGTAGCCATGGCGAAGACTATAAAGATTTTATTCTGACCGCGCAACAGATTTCCGACGGCCACGCCAACTCCATGCGGCCAGGACATAGCCCGACAGGGCATAGGCCAGAAACAGCGCGAACAGCACCCCGGGCGGATAGGACGATACCAGCACGTAGCCGAGGACAATGACGGGCAGCACCATGAACGGGACGCTGCGACGCAAATTGATGTCCTTGCCACTCCAATAGCGCAGCGTACTGACCATGGTGATGCCGGCAAAAAGCGTCAGGGCGAAGGCATACCAGCGCACCTCTTCCCCCGGAATGTTCAGGTCGTTGATGATCCAGATGAAACCTGCCACCAGCGCTGCCGCGGCCGGACTTGGCAAGCCCTGGAAATAGCGCTTATCCACGATGCCGATATTGGTATTGAAACGCGCCAGCCGGAGCGCCGCTCCTGCGCAATATACAAATGCTGCGATCCAGCCCCATTTGCCCATGCCCTTCATTGCCCACTCGAAGACAATCAATGCCGGAGCGGCCCCAAATGAAACCATGTCGGACAACGAGTCGTACTCTGCGCCGAAAGCGCTCTGCGTACGAGTCATGCGCGCCACGCGGCCGTCGAGGCCATCGAACACCATGGCGATGAATATGGCCACTGCCGCATTCTCGAAACGCCCGGTCATGGCCTGAACGATGGCGTAAAAACCAGCGAATAGACCCGCGGTCGTCAGGAGATTGGGCAGGACATAAATGCCACGCCGACGCAGTTCGGGATTCATCAGCGCCTTGCGAGGTGGGATTGCCGGCATGGTGAATTGGCTGTAAGAAACAGAGCCTATTCTAACGGCTCAGACAAGGTCCACGACAAATGTTCCGACCGCCTTGCCGTAGAACCCATCACAGCCCGAGCGCGTGAAGAGGGGCAGGACGCTATACGCAGGGCATGGCATCCACGCCCTGCGCAAACCCTGCACCGGGCTCAGTTCTTGGTCTGATCGACCAGCTGGTTCTTCTTGATCCACGGCATCATCGCGCGCAACTGCGCGCCGACTTGCTCGATCGGATGGGCGGCCGTCAATCGACGACGGGCCGTCATTTCGGGATAGTTGGTACGACCTTCGAGAATGAACTTCTTGGCGTACTCGCCTTCCTGGATGGCCTTCAGGGCATCCTTCATGGCGGCGCGGGCTTCGGCGCCGATCACCTTGGGGCCTGTCACGTACTCGCCATACTCGGCATTGTTGGAGATCGAGTAGTTCATGTTTGCGATGCCGCCCTCGAAGATCAGATCAACGATCAGCTTGACCTCGTGCAGGCACTCGAAATACGCCATCTCCGGGGCATAGCCCGCCTCGGTCAGCGTCTCGTAGCCAGCTTTGATCAATTCGACCAGACCGCCACAAAGGACCGCCTGTTCGCCAAACAAGTCCGTCTCCGTTTCCTCGCGGAAGTTGGTCTCGATCACACCACCCTTGGTGCCGCCATTGGCAGCGGCATACGACAGCGCAATATCCTTGGCCTTGCCCGACTTGTCCTGATGAATGGCAATCAAGGAAGGCACGCCGCCGCCACGCAAATATTCGGAACGCACGGTATGGCCGGGGCCCTTCGGGGCAACCATGATCACGTCGACGTCGGTGCGCGGAATCACCTGGTTGTAGTGAACATTGAAGCCATGCGCGAAGGCCAGGGCAGCCCCCTTTTTCATGTTTGACTCGACCTCGCCGTAATAGACCGAGGGAATGGTCTCGTCCGGCAACAGCATCATGACGACGTCGGCATCCTTGACCGCCTTGGCAACTTCCTCGACCTTGAGGCCGGCCTTCTTGGCCTTGTCCCAGGAAGCGCCCCCCTTGCGCAATCCGACGGTTACCTTGACGCCAGAATCCTTGAGGTTCTGTGCATGGGCATGGCCCTGCGAGCCGTAACCGACGATGGTGACTTTCTTGCCCTTGATGAGGGAAAGATCTGCGTCCTTGTCGTAATAAACTTTCATTCGTTTTCCTTGGGTTCAGAGTTCAGACTTTGAGAATCCGATCACCGCGCCCGATGCCCGATACACCGGTGCGGACGGTTTCGAGGATCAGCGAGCGATCGATGGCTTCGAGAAAGGCATCCAGCTTCGAGCCGTTGCCCGTCAGTTCGATGACGTAGGTCGAATCGGTGACATCGATGATGCGACCGCGAAATATATCGGCAATGCGCTTCATCTCCTCACGATCCTTGCCGGCGGCACGCACCTTGACCAGCATCAGCTCGCGCTCGATATGCGCGGCTTCAGACAGATCCACCACCTTGACGACGTCTATCAGCTTGTTGAGCTGTTTGGTGATCTGCTCGATAACATCGTCGGAGCCCGTGCTGACGATGGTCATGCGGGAAAGGGAAGCATCTTCGGTCGGCGCAACCGTCAGCGACTCGATGTTGAAGGCCCGGGCGGAGAAAAGACCGGAGACACGGGAAAGCGCACCGGCCTCGTTTTCGATAAGAATGGAAATGATGTGTCGCATGCTTACAGTTCCTCGGCCAGGATCATTTCCGACAGCCCCTTGCCGGCTGCCACCATCGGGTAGACATTCGCCGTCTGGTCGGTAAGGAAATCCATGAAGACAAGATCGTTCTTGTGCTTGGTGAAGGCCTCGCGCAAGGCTGGCTCGACATCAGCGGGGCGCTCGATCTTCATGCCGACATGCCCATAGGCTTCCGCGAGCTTGACGAAGTCGGGCAAGGCGTCGACATAGGATTCAGAGTAGCGGTTGCCATGAAACATCTGCTGCCACTGACGCACCATGCCGAGATAGCGATTGTTGAGATTGATGATCTTGATCGGCAAGCGGAACTGTTTCGCTGTCGACAACTCCTGAATATTCATCTGAATCGATCCCTCGCCGGTGATGCAAGCTACCGTCGCTTTCGGATTTGCGAAGCGCACCCCCATCGCATAGGGCAGGCCCACACCCATCGTGCCGAGGCCGCCAGAGTTGATCCAGCGGCGGGGTTTGTCGAACTTGTAGTATTGCGCAGCCCACATCTGGTGCTGACCTACGTCAGAAGTAATGAAAGCATCTCCACCCGTGACTTCGTAGAGTTTCTCCACGACGTACTGGGGCATGATGATTTCCTTGCCCTGCTTGTACTTGAGCGACTTCTTCCCGCGCCACTCGTCGATCTGCTTCCACCATGCGGCCAGGGCCTTCGGATCAGGCACGCCAGCTGAGGCTTCGAGAAGCTTTTGCAACTCGTCGAGGACATCCGGAAGATTGCCGACTATCGGCACATCGACCTTGACTCGCTTGGAAATCGAGGACGGATCCACGTCGATGTGAATGATCTTGCGCGAAATCTCGGCAAAATGTGCCGGATTGCCGATCACGCGGTCGTCGAACCGCGCTCCGACAGCGATCAGGACATCGCAATTCTGCATGGCCATGTTGGCCTCATAGGTGCCATGCATGCCCAGCATGCCGAGCGACTGCTTGTCGGTCGCCGGATAGCCGCCCAAGCCCATCAAGGTATTGGTCACCGGGTACCCGAGGCGGCGCGCAAGTTTGGCCAGTTTTTCCGCAGCATCGGAGAGAATCACCCCACCGCCCGCGTAGATCATCGGGCGCTTGGCCTCCAGCAGCATCTGCACTGCTTTCTTGATCTGTCCGCTGTGCCCCTTGACCACCGGGTTATAGGAACGCATGGCAATCGTCTTGGGGTAGTCGAACTCGCACTTCTGGTTGGTGATGTCCTTCGGAATATCCACCAATACGGGTCCGGGACGGCCGGTCTTGGCAATGTAGAAGGCCTTCTTCAGGGTTATCGCCAGATCCCTGACATCCTTGACCAGGAAGTTGTGCTTTACGCAAGGCCGGGTAATGCCCACGGTATCGCATTCCTGAAAGGCGTCCTGCCCGATATAGGCCGTCGGCACCTGCCCGCTGATGATGACCATCGGAACGGAGTCCATGTGTGCCGTGGCAATTCCCGTCACCGCATTGGTCACGCCTGGCCCCGAGGTAACCAGGCAGACACCTATCTTGTTCGAAGATCGCGAGTAGGCATCAGCCGCATGCACGGCAGCCTGCTCATGGCGAACCAGGACGTGTTTGAACTTGTCCTGTTTGAAGAGTTCGTCGTAAATAAAGAGGACCGAGCCGCCGGGATAGCCGAATACGTACTCGACCTTTTCCTCCTGCAAGCACCTGATTACAATTTCTGCGCCGGTTAGCTGCATTGATTACACCTGTTACACTTTTCGAGTGAAACGTATAA
>JBAZOF010000223.1:0-4468 GCA_041648855.1 Sulfuritalea sp.
TCACGGCGGATGCCGTGGCGCAACTCGCGACGCTCGTCGATGAACTCAATAAGGAGAAAGGGTCGGCGCGCGCCGCCGACCTGCGCGACCTCATCGGCGGCGGGCGCAAGGTGGCGATCCACATCCTCGAATTCTTCGACCGCATCGGCTACACTCGCCGCGTGCGTGACGAGCACATATTGCGCGGCACCGGTTCGACCCACGCATGGCTAGACAAATAATCAACGAACAACGGAAGAGAACGTTCCCCGGTGGGGCGGCCGGTCTTCAAAACCGGCAGGGGTCGCCATGCGGTCCCTGGTGGGTTCGACTCCCGCTCTCTTCCGCCACCCCAACCAAGGAGAAGACCTCATGAGAGAGCACGACATCTACCGTACGGCGCGGATTGCCTGCCTGGTTTCCGCGACCACCCTGCTCGCTGCCTGTGCCGGCATGGAAGCCGCGGGCCCGAAAGCCTCGGCCACGCTCGAACCCCGTTCCGGCAGCAAGGTCAGCGGCACGATCAACTTTGAGGCGGTCGGCCAGAAGCTTCGTATCGAAGGTCGTATCGCCGGGCTGACGCCGGGCCCGCATGGTTTCCATGTGCACGAAGCCGGCGACTGCAGCGCGCCCGACGCGAGCAGCGCGAAGGGGCACTTCAATCCGGCGGCGAAGGCGCATGGCCACCACGCCAGCGCCGATCGCCATGCCGGAGACATGCCCAACCTGGTCGCCGACAGCTACGGCAATGCGACCGTCAGCGGCGAAGTCACCTTGCTCTCGCTCGGCAGCGACGCCAACAGCATCCTCAACCGCAGCGTAGTGATCCATGCCGATCCCGACGACTACAAGTCGCAGCCGGCCGGCAACTCGGGCAAGCGCGTGGCCTGCGGCACGATCCGCGCCGTCGCTGCCGGCAGCCGCTACTGACGGAGCATGAGCGCCCACCGCCGGGCCGTCCCAAGGGGGCGCAGCCGCCAGCCTATGGAGCCGCGCAGCGGCGAACCACCGTCACCCCCTGCCTCGGGCAGGGGGCTTGGGGGGAAGGTAGTCCAATGAGCCGCAGCCCCTTCCGTGGCGCCGTTCCCGACGGCCTGCTCTACGACACGGCCCACGACATGTGGGTGCGGTGCGAGGGCGAGCAGGTCGTGATCGGCGCGACGGCCTTCGGCATATTCGTCGCCGGCGAGATCATCGCGTTCACCGCCAAGCCGAAGGGCGCCGAAGTCGCGCAGGGGCGCGGCCTCGGCACGGTTGAATGCGCCAAGACCGTGCTCGCCGTGCATGCGCCAATCTCCTTCGTCCTGCTCGACGCCAACGAGGACGCCGAGGAGCGCCCGGCGATCCTCAATCGCGATCCTTATGGCGCCGGCTGGATGGTGCGCGGCCGGCCGCTGACGTGGGAAGATGAACGCGGCGGGCTGGTGGACGCAGCCAGCTATCGTGCGCACATCCGGCGCATCGAACCGACAGCGGAGTTTCCATGAACGCACACCGGCAGAAACTTGCGATCCTGCTTTGGTCGGCCACCCCGGAGCGACCCGAGCTGTGCGCCACTCCCTTCGTGCACGCTGCCGCCGCGGCCGCTTTCGACTGCGAAGTGGAGATCCACTTCGCCGGTCCCGCAGTGCGCTTGCTGGTGCCCGGGGTCGCCGACGCCCTCCGGCCCTGGCCCGATGTCGACACCTCCATTTATCACATGATGCGCCAGGCGGCGAATCTCGATGTGAGCTTTCGCGCCTGCGCCATGGCCATGAGCGCCCTGGTCGGCAAGGACGAGGCGCTGATCCCCGAATACACCGGCACTGTCGCCGCCAGCGCCTTCGTCGCCCGCGCGCTCGACCCGGAATGGTCGACGCTGGTGTTCTGAGAACAAGCGCCGAGCCTGATGTCGAACCCGGTCATCACGTCCTGCCCCTCATGTCGGGCGCCGATGAGCGCGCATCGCTTCATGCGCAAGCTCGCCGGCGAGGTCGAACTCGATCTGTGCTTCGCTTGCCAGGGCATCTGGTTCGACGAATATGAAAGCCTGCAACTCACTCCGGCCGGCGTGATCGGGCTGTTCAAGCTGATCCACGAGCACCGCGACGACCAGCGTCTGCCGCTGGCCAGCCCCTTGCGTTGTCCGCGCTGCAATGAGCGCCTGATTCATGCGCAGGATCGGGTCAAGAGCGGGCTGTTCAATTACCTGCGCTGCGGGCAGCAGCATGGCCGCTTCATCACCTTTGCCCAGTTCATGATCGAGAAGGGTTTCGTGCGCCAACTGTCCGGCGCCGAGCTCGACGAGCTCAAGCTGCGCATCGGCGTGGTGCGCTGCACCGGCTGCGGCGCGCCGGTTGACATCCGCAGGGACAGCGCCTGCACCCATTGCCGTGCACCCATCGCCATTCTCGACACGCAGGCAGTCGAAGCGGCGCTGGCCGGCTATCAGCAGGCCGCGCTGAAGCAGGCAACTCCGCCGGATCCGGTGCTGCTGGCCGAGGCGATCCTGTTCAGCGAACGCGAACGCAGCCAGCGCCAGCGAGAACGCGGCCATGGATTGAATGCCGACATCGGCGATCTGCTGCAGGACGGCGTGGGCATGGTCTGGAACATGCTGCGGCGATGAAGGAAAAAATCACCGGGGTCATCCTGGCGGGCGGCCGGGGTCAGCGCATGGGCGGCGTCGACAAGGGTCTGCAACACCTCGACGGCCGCCCCTTGGTGCAATGGGTGCTGACCCGCCTGTCACCCCAGGTGGACAGCGTGGTGATCAATGCCAACCAGAACCTGGCGCGCTACGCCGAACTCGGCTGCACGGTGCTGCCGGACAGCATTCCCGATTTCGCCGGCCCGCTGGCCGGGTTGCACGCGGCGCTGTCGCAGGCGACGACTCCGCTGCTGCTCACGGTGCCCTGCGATTCGCCCTTTCTGCCCGGCGATCTGGCGCAGCGATTGCGTGATGCGCTGGAAGCGCAAGGAGCCGAGCTTGCGGTCGCGCGCACGGGCGACCAGGTGCATCGGGCGTTCTGTCTGACGCGGCGCGAGATACTGCCGAAACTGGAGGCCTTTCTCGGCTCCGGCGACCGCAAGGTCGCTCTTTGGCATGCGTCATTGAAGCTGGCGGAAGTCGCTTTCGATGACGAGGCCGACGGCTTCAACAACATCAATACCCTGGACGACCTCGCCACTGCTCAAAGTGGCCGCTAGCACCATGACGGCAGCGTCCGGCAGAAAGCGGCACTAGCCCATTGGCCGTCTCTATGCTTCAATAGCAGCAGGATTTCCGAATTTTCCGAAAGCGCGGGGCTGTATCATGAATTGGTCGCTGAATCATCCAAGGCTGGGAGCCATCGCCGGCGGCGTGGGCATTTTCTGCATCCTCATGGGCAGTTCCCTGCCGAGCTATTCCGCTGCAGCGACCGAGCCGGCGACGGCCACGGAAGCCGCCAAGCGCTATGCGACAGTCCTGCGCGTCCGCGGCGACGTCGCCGCGACGGGCAGCACCGCCGCCGCTGAAAGAAAGCT
The DNA here is from genome assembly GCA_041648855.1 of Sulfuritalea sp. Taxonomy (GTDB): domain Bacteria; phylum Pseudomonadota; class Gammaproteobacteria; order Burkholderiales; family Rhodocyclaceae; genus Sulfuritalea. Next base: position 3,487 of record JBAZOF010000223.1, read on the forward strand.
GCGCGAGGGTGACGCGGTATACGTCGGCGAGCGCGTGCGCGCCGCCGCCCTGGCCGAGGCAGTCCTCAAAACCGAGGATGCGGGCTATGTCGCCATTCGCCCGAATACCGAATTCGTCGCCGAGCGTTTCGCCGCCGAAGACAAGCCGACCGACAGTCTCAGTCTGCGCCTGGTGACCGGCTCGCTGCGGGTCATCAGCGGCTGGATCGCCCGCACCAATCGCTCCGGGCACAGGGTCGTCACGCCCACGGCGACCATCGGCATTCGCGGCACCGACCATGAACCCTACGTGCTGTCGGCGGAACTGGCCACGGCGACGTCGAACCGCGAAGGAACTTACGACAAGGTGAATCGCGGCGGAACGACCATGGAGGTTGGCGAGAACAAACTCGATATCGACGAAGGTCGCGTCGGCTTCGTCCGCGCCGCCGCGAAGGAAACCAAGAGCCGCTTCAAGGAACGAGCCTTGATGACTATCCTGCTGCCGGTATTGCTGGACAAGGTGCCGAATTTCTATGTCCCCGGCGAGTTCGACGCCGAGCTCGACCGTTACTCGCAGAGCGCGGACCAGGACAGCCTGCGGCAACTGGAGCAACGGCGCAAGGCGCCGCCACCGACACCTTCTGCCGCTGTACCCACAGTCGCACCCGCAGTCGCCGCGCCTCCTGCTGCTGCGTCCCCGGTCGCCCCTGCTGCCGCGCCGCCTGCCGCAGCAACCGCCGCATCAGCCGTCGGGGATTGTGCATCTAGCAGCATTGCCAAAACCTGGCTGCGGCAACTGGATACGGCGATTGCCCGGCACGACGCAGCGAAGATCATCGCCAAGTTCGCACCCGAAGCCAGCGTCCGGGCCACCGTACGCGACACCGGAGGCAAAATGGCCAGCGTCGACCTCGGCCGCGAGGAACTTGCGCAGAGCACGATCGCGGCCATGAAGGGGCTCACGAACTACAAGCAGCGCCGTGTGTCGACCGAGGGCAAG
>JBAZOF010000224.1:0-4454 GCA_041648855.1 Sulfuritalea sp.
CGGCTTTGGCGCCTCCTTGCTGCGGATGAAGGCCAGCGCCGAGGCGTCGGTGGTATAGGCCTGGCAGCGGCCGCTGAAAAAGGCCTTGATCGAGGCCTCGAATTTCTCGAACACCACCGGCTTGACCTTGATGCCCTGCGCCTTGAACCAGTCGCTGAGGTTCTTTTCCGTCGTGGTGCCCGACTGCACGCAGATTTCCGCGTTCTTCAACTGCTTTGCGCTGGTGACTTTGAGCTTTTTCGGCACCAGGAAACCCTGCCCGTCGTAGTAGGTGACGGCGGTGAACTGCAGGCCGAGCGAGGCGTCACGGGTCAGCGTCCAGGTCGTGTTGCGCGAGAGCAGATCCACTTCGCCCGACTGCAAGGCGGTGAAGCGCTGTTGCGCGTTGAGCGGCACGTACTTGACCTTGTTCGGATCGTTCAGCACCGCGGCCGCGATGGCGCGGCAGACATCGACATCGAGCCCGTTCCAGCGGCCCTGGCTGTCGGCCGAGGAAAAGCCGATGACGCCGGTGCTGACGCCGCATACCAGCTGCGCGCGCTGCCTGATCTGGTCGAGGGTCTTGCCGGCGTGGGCCGGCGAGAGGTGGAGCAGCAGCAGCGTTAGCGCGATGGTCAGGATTCTCATGGATTCAGGCACCCGAGGCGCGATGTGGAACGGATCGGCATTCTAGCAAGCGGCAGATTTGCCACCGCGGCGTCGGAAGTTCGCCGCCGGAAGAGTCACAGCGGCAATTCGCCCTGCAGAGATTCGTCCAACACCTGCGGCGTGCTGCTCGATGACAGCGCGCTGGCGCGCACGCCGAGCAGGCGCAGCCTCTGCTCCAGCGGCACGCGGCGCAGGCACTCGCCGGCGGCGCGGCGGATGACGACCGCGTCGGCGGTGGGTTCGGGCAGCGTCAGGTCGCGCGTCATGATGCGGAAGTCCTCGAAGCGCAGCTTGATGCCGATGGTGCGGCCGAGATAGCCCTTGCGCCGGAGATCGTTGGCGACGCCGGTGCAAAGCTCGGTGAATATCGCGGACAGGATGGCGCGATCACGGCGTGCGTGGAGGTCGCGCTCGAAAGTGGTTTCGCGGCTGATCGATTTCGGTTCGGAGTGCGTCACCACGGGTCGCTCGTCGATGCCACGGGACGCCTGGTGGAGCCACTCGGCGTAGCTGCGGCCAAAGTGCTCCTGCAGCAATGCCGGTTCGGCGTCGGCCAGCTGACCGATGGTGGTAATTCCCAGTGCAGCAAGCTTTTCGCCTGCCTTTGGGCCGATGCCGTTGATCTTGCGCACCGGCAGCGGCCAGATGCGCTGGGTAATGTCGCTCTCGTCGAGCAGCGTGAGACCGTCGGGCTTTTCCAGATCGGAGCAGATTTTCGACAGCAGTTTGTTGGGGCTGACGCCGATCGAACAGGAGAGCCCGGTGGCGTCCTTCACCGCCTGCTTGATGCGGCGCGCGAGAGTCAGCGTGTCATCGGGCAGGGCCGTGAGATCGATGTAGATTTCGTCGATGCCGCGGTCCTCGACCTGCGGCGTGATGGCCCTGACGGCGGCCTTGAACAGGCGCGAGTAGTGCCGATAGGCGTCGAAGTCGACCGGCAGCAGGATGGCATCGGGCGCCAGTTTCGCCGCCTTCATCACGCCCATGGCGGAGAACACGCCGAGCGCGCGCGCTTCGTAGGTGGAGGTGGTGATGACGCCGCGCCCGACATAGTCGCGCAGCCGGGCGAAGCGCCGGCTGCCATCTGCCAGCAGCTCCGGCTGGTGGATGCTGCGTCCGCCGATCACCACGGGCAGGCCGCGCAACTCCGGATAGCGCAATAGTTCGACCGACGCGTAGAAGGCGTCCATGTCCAGATGCGCGATGCGGCGAGGGGGCGTGTTCATCGACTGATGAAGATACCGTAAAACGCCGGGTTCACTACCACGCCGCTTCTTTGGGCTAGCATTGAACATTGAGCAATAAAGGAACCGACATCGAGGTCCTGCCATGATCAACGAACTGCTGCCCGTCCTGACCCAGAAAATCGCGGCGCTGCGACGCGACATCCACGCCCATCCCGAGCTGGCCTTCGACGAGAAGCGCACCGCGGCGAAGGTGGCCGACTATCTCGACGGTCTCGGCCTCGAGGTCCATCGCGGGATCGCCCGTACCGGCGTGGTGGCCAAGCTCTCGCTGGGCAACAGCAAGCGCGCGATAGGCCTGCGTGCCGACATGGATGCGTTGCCGCTCACCGAATTGAATACCTTTCCGCACCATTCGACCCATCACGGGAAGATGCACGCCTGCGGCCACGACGGCCACACGGCGATGCTGCTGGGCGCGGCCGAAGCCTTGTGCAAGCTGCGCAATTTCGACGGCACCGTGTATTTCATTTTCCAGCCGGCGGAAGAGCACGAAGGCGGCGGCCGGGTGATGGTGGAAGAGGGTTTGTTCGAACGTTTTCCGATGGACATGGTGTTCGGCCTGCACAATTGGCCGGGCATGCCGGCCGGCAGCTTCGGCGTCACCGAAGGGCCGGTGATGGCCGGCACCGATCGCTTCGAAATCGAGGTCACCGGGCGCGGCGGCCACGCCGCGATGCCGCATCAGGCGGTGGACGTGGTGCTGGCCGGCAGCGCGCTGGTGCAGGCGCTGCAGTCGCTGGTGTCGCGCAACACCGATCCGCTCGCCGCCGCCGTGGTCAGCGTCACCCGCTTTCACGCCGGGCATGCCGACAACGTGCTGCCCGAGACGGCGGTGCTCGGCGGCACTGTGCGCACGCTCGATGCGGAACTGCAGGATGCGCTGGAGGAGGGCTTGCGGCGCATCTGTCGCGGCATCGAGGCGACCTATCGGGTGAGCATCGACCTGCGCTACGAGCGGGGTTACCCGCCGACCGTCAATGCGCCCGAGCCGAGCTTCATCGCACGGGAAACGGCACGGCATGTTGTGGGCGAGGCGCAGGTGCTGACAGGGCTGGCGCCGAGCATGGGCGCCGAGGATTTCGCCTATCTGGCCCGTGTGGTGCCGGGCTGCTACGTGTGGCTGGGGAACGGCCCGGGCGAGGGCGGCTGCATGCTGCACAGCCCGCACTACGACTTCAACGACAAGATCATCGCCACGGGGATCCGCTACTGGGTGCGGCTGGCGGAGCGGGCGCTGGCGCCGTGAAAAGAAAAGGGCAGCCTGAGCTGCCCTTCGCGGTGCCGAAAAGAGCCGCGATTACTTGACGCGGTTCTTGTACTCGCCGGTACGCGTGTCGATTTCGATCTTGTTGCCGATCTCGACGAACAGCGGCACGGGGAGTTCCATGCCGGTGCTGATCTTGGCGGGCTTCATGACCTTGCCCGAGGTGTCGCCTTTGACCGCAGGCTCGGTGTAGATCACTTCACGCACCACGCTGTTGGGCAACTCGACTGAAATTGCCTTGCCGTCGTAGAACACTACTTCGACGGGCATGCCGTCTTCGAGATAGTTGACCGCGTCGCCCATGTTCTCGCCTTCGACTTCGTACTGGTTGTACTCGGCGTCCATGAACACGTACATCGGATCGGCGAAATAGGAATAGGTGCATTCCTTGCGATCGGGCATCACCTGCTCGAACTTGTCGTCGGCCTTGTAGATGGCCTCCGAGGCAGCTTCCGTGAGCAGGTTCTTGAACTTGAATTTGACGACCGCGGAACTGCGGCCACCTTTGCTGTATTCGGCTTTTTGCACGACGAGCGGGTCGTTGCCGACCATAATGACGTTGCCGGCGCGGAGTTCCTGGGCGGTTTTCATGGCTATGTTTCCTGGGGCGGAAATTTAAAACCCGCCATTATAGACTTTCACGGCAGAACTGCACAAGCTTGCCGGCCAGATCGGGGCGGGCTGCGAGCGTCTGTGCCCATTGCCGCATGGGCGCGCGCAGGGCGGGCAGGCTTGCGGCAAAGCCTTGCCAGTCAAGGATTCCGGCGCCATTCCAGGCCTGCCAGAAGGCCCGCAGCTGCGCGCCGGCCGGATGGATCGCCAGAAATGCCTCGAGCTTCACCAGGTGGGCGTTTTCGGCCTGCGGGTAGATCTGCCAGACGAAGGGCGAGCCCGCCCACTGGGCGCGGACGAAGGAATCCTCGCCCCGGACAAAATTGAGGTCGCTGGCCCAGAGCACTTCGTCGTAACGGGGTTGGGGCAGGAAGGGCAGGGGATGGACGCTCAGATTGCCGTGGATCTCGGTCGCCTCGCGACCGCCCGGCCGCAGCACGCGAATCGGGCGGTCCGGGGTGGCCGACGCCGCCCATGCCGTCATCAGTTCCGGCAGGACCGGGTTTTCGTAGCTGAACAGCGAAATCACCAGCTCATTGGCGATGCGTGGCGGCAGACCGAATTCGGCACGGAAGGCCGCTTCGTCGAAGCGGCTGCGGCGTGCGTCGTAGTCGCGCTCGCGCAGCAGGCCGCCGGTGGTTTCGTCGAAGCCAGGGAAAAAAAAGTATTTGACCAGCGGCAGG
>JBAZOF010000225.1:0-4421 GCA_041648855.1 Sulfuritalea sp.
GCTGCGGCCGGTGCTGATGACGGCCTCGGTGGCGATTTTGGGCCTGATCCCGATGCTGCTGTCGCAGGGCGTCGGGGCGGAGACGCAACGGCCGTTGGCGACGGTCGTCGTCGGGGGCTTGTTCACTTCAACGGCACTGACCCTTCTTCTCCTGCCGCTCATGTACGAGTGGCTGGAAATTCGCAGGGAACGCAAGGCGGCATCGGCATGATCAAGGCGAAAAGAAAGGGGGAATCATGAAAGCAAGGACAGCAGTATCGGCTTGTCTGGCAATCCTCGTGCTGACCGCTTGTGCCGGACATTCGCACAGCCTGGTTCGGGAGGAAAGCGACCGGGACATCACGACCGGCATGTTCCGTCACGAAGGGCCAGAGGGATCGTCGATGGCACTGGAATTTCGCGGGATACGTTTCGAGGCGCGTGGCTTCGCCATCGAGCGCAATCAGAACCTGGCGGAGTTGAAGCGACGTTACGGGATCGACCGCAAGCATTGGGACCGGATTTTTTCAGGCATGGATACGGACCACTACGTGTATGCGGCCCAACCCGAGTTACACGCCGGCAATGGCGCGACGCTACGGTGCTCGGCTGTCTGGCGGTCGGGCGGTTCCCCGGCCGGGGAATGCGTTACCACCGACGGATTGCACGTCAATTTCCGCTTCGAGTGAACCAATGGCAGGCCAGGAAACGAACGAGGGAGAACCGACATGAAAGTGATCAAGGCATTCATTCATCAGCACCGCGCCGCCGACGTGATTCAGGTACTCAAGGCGGCCGGCGGTGTCAGCAATCTGTTCGTCACCACTGGCCAGGGCATGCTCGTGGCCATCGACGCCGGCGAGCAGCACTACTCGATGGATCTCGGCGACACCGTGATCCGGGAGTGCAAGCTGGAGTTGCTATGCGAGGACGAGCAGGTCGATGCGTTGGTGGCGGTCGTCCGCCAGCACGCGCGAACCGGGAAACCGGAAGCGGGATGGGTTTACGTGACCGATGTCATTCAGGCCATTCCGATCGGCACTAGTGAGTAGCCCCGTCCAGTATGGTAAAGCCGTCTGCTGTAGCGAAGCCTCGATCACATAATCAGTGCCCGCCATGCTTAGTCTGGTAAATCAAAAAATTCGCAAAGATCAACGCATCTTGTTTCGAGTGCTGCCGTTCATTTTTGTAATCATGACGCTCAAACTGGGTCTGCACTACATGGACTTGGAATTGCTATCCATCAATGCCATTTTTTCTGGCTTGATTGGTGCAAATGTCTTTCTTATGGGCTTTTTGCTCAGTGGAGTCCTTGCTGATTATCGTGAGAGTGAGCGTATTCCAGGCGAAGTGGCCGCAACCCTGACAACGATTGCCGACGAGTTTCAGATCACGCATCAACGGAATCCAACTCGGCAGACGGCGAATGCGCTGAATCATATCCGTGATCTGGCTAATAACATCCACACCTGGCTGCATAAGAAAGAGCGTTCATCCGTGGTCATGGAGAAGATCACGCGCCTGAATCATGATTTCTTTGCCTTGGAACCGATCACTCAGGTCAACGCCATCACGCGCTTGAAACAGGAACAAAGCGCTTTACGAAAACTCATCATTCGCATCCACACTATCCGGGAAACAAACTTCATTTCCTCTGGTTACTACATCGCGCAGAGTACAACGATCCTGCTCATTCTCGGACTGACACTTGCCCGCATCGAACCATTTTACGAGTCGCTATTCTTTGTTTTCATCGTCAGTTACCTGCTTCTATTCTTGTTATTTCTAATTCGAGATCTGGATAATCCGTTTGGTTACTATGAAGTGGGGTCCTCGGAAGATGTTTCATTAAAGCCGCTTGATGATGCATTGATGGACCTTGTCAAGCGAGCAAGCGATGGCCAAGCACTTCTCGATGGTGAGATTTTTTCAATGCAGTCGTCATGATGCTGTCGATTTGGTACCTGCTGATCGAGACGGCGATTTACATGAGCTTTCCGAGATGGGCTATTGCATTGCTAATGCCCCGGCTGATTGAATCTGCACTTCCTTTGCTGGGCTATTCGACCATTAGATTGGCAAGTCCTTGCCTGGCAATAACCGCCCATTCGGTGAAGACGTCATGACTGACAAATCGACATCGCGGCAATGGAACTTGCTGTTCGTCTGTTGGCTGATTGCGGGGGCGGCCACGCTGGGTAGCCTGTTTTTTAGTGAAGTAATGGAGCGGGTGCCCTGCGTGTTGTGCTGGTATCAGCGTATCGCCATGTTCCCACTCGCCTTCATCTTTACCGTTGGACTGTTTCCTCTGGATGTTCGTTGTGTGCGCTATGCGCTGCCCATTGCGCTGGCAGGGTGGGCTATCGCGCTGTACCACTGCCTCCTTTACCTCGGGGTTATTCCCGAGAGTCTGCGGCCGTGCACCCAAGGCGTGTCCTGTGCGGACGTCAAGATCGAACTGGTGGGCTTCGTCACCATTCCTCTCTTATCACTTCTCGGATTCACCCTCATCATTTCACTGCTCCTTGCTGTGCGGAAAGGCATCAAACAATGAACAAGTTAGTCATCGTTGGAGGCGCTGCGGTTGTCTTGGTCGGCGCGTTTGTCATCGGCATGAACGTCTATAGAGGACAGCAAACGGAGAAAGTCAGCCAGATTGCGGCGACCGATAGCGATTCGCCCTTCAACCGTCCGGATGCCCCCATGATCGGTACCATCATGGCCAAGGTGGAGATCGTCGAATATTTTGATCCGGCCTGCGAATCCTGCCGGGAGTTTTATCCCTACGTCAAAAATGTGCTGGAGCAACACAAAAATCAGGTGCGTTTAAGTCTGCGTTATGCCGCATTTCATAAGGGGTCCGACTACGTCGTGCAAATTCTTGAGGCGGCACGCTTGCAGGGATTCGATATCTACGTGAAATCCCTGGAAACGGTGCTTGATGCCCAACCCATTTGGGCGAATCACAATAATCCAAACCCGAGCATGGTATGGACGTTATTGGGTAACACTGGAATTGATATCGAACGGGCCAAGCGCGAAATGAACGACCCCAGGATTCTTGCCCGCCTGAAGCAGGATGCCGCCGATATCGTCAAGCTAAATGTGCGCAAAACCCCCACTTTGTTCATCAACGGCAAGCCGCTACGGGAATTCAGCCCGGAGGGCCTAGCTTCCCAAGTTGCCAGTGAAGTTCGCGCCGCGTACAAGACCTAACCTGATTCGTCCAGGATGCCTCAAGCGCCTAATGCGCAACGCCAGCGCCAAGCCGAAATTTGAGCGATAGGAAGGCCGAACGCTTGGCCGCTGAAAGAAATGTCGAAGGCGATTTGATAACGAGTAGAAGCGAGAAAATCATGCTGACAGAGTTTCCTTCGAAAAAGCAGGTGCCCGGCGAAAGAAGGCGTCGCTGGTTTTTCTGCCACGAACTCGACCTGGTGGTCTGGTTCGACGATCAGGACCACCCGGTCGCTTTTCAACTGGCGTATGACAAGTATAGTGATGAGCGGTCGATTACCTGGGACGCGGAAAAAGGATACCGCCACTATGCGGTGGATGAAGGAAACCCTTTTGCCGGGAAAACGCAAACGCCGCTTCTGTTTGAGGATGGTGCGTTTGACGCCAATCGAATAATCGATTTGTTCAAGTCGCTGTCCGCGGAATTGCCACCGGATATCGCAACCATTGTCCTTCAAAAATTGTCCGGCTACCGCTGATAGTCAGCCAGAAGGCTCATCATGACCGAGAAACTTAAACTGGACTTGCCCCTGATCTTGCCGGATGTCGCCGATGAGCGCGACGCCTGCGTGGGGCGCTTGACCAGGTTGCTGCAGGCCGAAGGGTTGGGAATGGCACACATGGTCCACGAGGACGGCAGCGCCCGCCTTTGCCTGCACTACGACCCGCAGCGATTCAGCGTGAGCCGGGTGCGCGATCTGACGCAAGCGGCTGGCGCCAAGATCGGGGACCGCTTTCGCCACGAGAACCTGCGCATCGACGGCATGGACTGCCCGACCTGCGCCACAGTGATCGAGCATGCCCTGCAACGCACGGACGGTGTGCTGGAAGCTTCGGTGAGCTATGCCGCCGAGCGCCTGCGCCTGGAATTCGACAGCGAGAAAATCCAGCGTTCGGCAATCGTCGGGCGCATACAGGCGCTCGGCTATGCCGTGCGCGAGGAAGGCCATGATGTCGGGTGGTTTGCCGAGCATCGCGAGCTTATTTTCAGCTGCGTAGCCGGCTTGCTCTTGCTGGCCGGCTGGCTTGCGGGTCGCGCCGATGCGCCACGCAGCCTCGCGCTCGGCTTGTTGCTGGGCGCATACGGGGCAGGCGGTTTCTACACCCTGCGCGATGCCTGGCAGAGTTTGCGCAGCCGGCGCTTCGACATCGACACCCTGATGATCGTCGCGGCGGCCGGGGCGGCGGCGCTAGGTGCGTGGGAA
>JBAZOF010000226.1:0-4391 GCA_041648855.1 Sulfuritalea sp.
CAGCTTGCGCTCGAACTCGGTGGTGCGCAGACCGTGATCGCTCTCGACCTGCGTGTTGGCGACGACATCGCGCCCGCGCAAGACGTAAGCGGTGATCCCCAACGGCACGATCATGCTGACCAGCGACGGCAGGAATACCGACTTGATGATGGCCAGCGAGGTGATCTGACCGCCAATCCACAGCATCGTGGTTGTCACGTCGCCGATGGGTGACCAGGCCCCGCCGGAGTTGGCCGCAATGACGATGATGCCGGCAAAGAAAAGGCGGTCCTCGTGCTTCGCCAGGAGCTTGCGCATCAGCGAAATCATTACGATGGTGGTGGTCAGGTTGTCGAGGATGGCACTAAGAAAGAAGGTGACGAACCCGACCAGCCACATCAATGACGACAGCTTCGATGTGTTGATGCGTTTGGTGATGACTTCAAAGCCGTTGTGGGCATCGACCACCTCGACGATGGCCATTGCGCCCATCAGGAAAAACACGATCTGGGCAGTGCCCATCAGCGATTCGCCGAGTTGCTCGCTGACCGTATGCGGATCGCCCAGAGACAACGCATAGATGGTCCACAGCAGGCCCGCGGCCATCAGCGCCGACGCGGATTTGTTGATCTTGAGCGGGTGTTCCAGCGCGATGGCGGCGTAAGCCACGACAAAGACGACGATGAGTGCAGTCAGCATCTCAATTCCCCTCGGCGATTTCGATTGAACAGGAAGCGCAGGCCCCTGGCCGGGCCGCGGACGAAGCGACACACGGCCGGTTGCCTTGCCGGGGATGTTCACGGGTAATTGCCGCCGAAAGAGAACCCGAGCCGAAAGGAAAGCCTTTGGACGGCGGAGGGGAAAAACTGGAATTCAGATCGTGCAGCGACAGCTGCCGACGGGCGCCAAGAGCGTTCACGGGTGTCTACCTCGTTATCGTGCGGCGGCCCGACCGGCACTGAAACCTGTCTGTGACGCCAAATTCCGCAGCGCAGACACCCACGGCGATAATACACACCTGAGACAAAACCCTCAACCCGCCGGAGTCCAGCCTTCCGCTTGAGCGTCGGCGATCATTTCCGGCAGCGTCATGGTGATGGGGAATGTTGCCTCGTGGCTTGAAAAGAAGAGGCAGTGCATGAGCCCGGGGCAGAAGCCGGGAAACCCTTGATTCCCTGAACACTGTAGCGCCCGCACAGACCTTTTCGGCTCGCCCCCGAGTCGATTCCGTTCCGGCCAATAGTCGGCGCTGACAGGACGGCGCTGCGTATAATTCGCGGCCAACCCGCAATCTGCATTCAATGAAGTCCCTGCTGTCCCTGCCCGCACTACCCAAACCGGGCCAACGCCTCGATCTGCCGCCCCTGGCTGCCTCCGCCGATGCCTTGGCCCTGGCGCAGCTCGCCCGGCCCGGTCGACTGCTGGCGGTAGTGACCGCCAGTCCGCTCGAGGCGCAGCGCCTCGCCGAGGAAATCGCATGGTTTGCGCCGGATTTGCGGGTGCATCTGCTGCCGGACTGGGAAACCCTGCCCTACGACAACTTCTCGCCGCACCAGGACCTGATCTCGGAGCGGCTGGCGACACTGTATGCGGTCTCGCGCGGCGAATGCGAAGTGCTGATCGCTGCGGCTTCGACCGCGATTACACGCCTGGCGCCGCCCGCCTTTCTCGCCGGCCACACCTTCTTCATGAAGAAGGGCGAGCGGCTGAACCTCGACAAGCTGCGTACCCAGCTGACGGTCGCCGGCTACCAGCATGTGACCCAGGTCGTCGCCGCCGGCGAATACAGCGTGCGCGGCGGGCTGGTCGACCTGTTCCCGATGGGCACCCAACTGCCCTACCGCATCGAGCTGTTCGACGACGAAGTGGAAACCATCCGCAGCTTCGATGTCGATAGCCAGCGCAGCCTCTATCCCGTGCCGGAAATCCGCCTGCTGCCGGCGCGCGAGTTCCCCGCCGGGGACGCCGGCCGCACCACCTTCCGCCAGCGCTTCCGCGAAACCTTCGAGGGCGACGCCTCGCGCATCAGCCTTTACAAGGATGTCTCGAACGGCATCCTGCCGGCGGGCATCGAGTACTACCTGCTGCTGTTTTTCGAGAGCACGGCGACGTTGTTCAACTATCTGCCGCAGGACGCAACACTGCTCCTGCACGGCGACGTCGCCGGCGCGATCGCCGAGTTCTGGACCGACCTGCAAGGCCGCTACAAGATGCTTGGTGGCGACCGCTCGCGCCCGGTGCTGCCGCCCACCGAGTTGTTCCTGCGCGACGAGGAATTCTTCGTCGCCGCGAAGCCGCTGCCGCAACTCGGCCTGAAGGCAGGAGTCGGCGCCGGCGCGCTCTGCATACCTGGGATTCCGCTTCGCGGGCAGGTAACGGCGACCCTGCCCGTGCTGGCCGTCGACCGCAAGGCCGACGATCCACTGGCCGGCTTGCGCGGCTTTCTCGGCCTCCATCCCGGCCGCGTGCTGCTGCTGGCCGAGTCGCCCGGACGGCGGCAGACGCTGAACGACTATCTGGTCGAATACAGCCTGTCCGCGACCTCCTGCGAGGACTTCGCGGCCTTCCTCGCCAGCGATGCAGTCTTCATGCTCGGGGTCGGCCCGCTCTCCGGCGGCTTCCTGCTCGACGGCTTTGCCATCGTCACCGAGAACGAGTTGTACGCCGCCACGGCGCGCCCGCGCGGACGGCGCTCCGACGCGCGCCGCGCCAACCTCGAAGGCTGGCTGCGCGACCTGTCCGAGCTGAAGGTGGGCGACCCGGTGGTGCATGAGAGCCACGGCATCGGCCGCTACCTGGGCCTGCTGCACATGGATTTCGGCGAGGGCGACACCGAATTCCTGCACCTCGAATATGCCGACGGCGCAAAGCTCTACGTGCCCGTCGCCCAGTTGCAGGTCATCTCGCGCTACAGCGGCGCCGATCCTGAATCAATCCAGCTGCACACACTGGGCTCTGGGCAGTGGGAAAAAGCCAAGAAGAAGGCCGCCGAGCAGGTGCATGACACCGCCGCCGAATTGCTGCACCTCTACGCCCAGCGCGCACTGCGCGAAGGTCACAAGTTCAGCTTCAAGCAGCACGACCTGGAAGCTTTCGCCGACGGCTTCGGCTTCGAGGAAACGCCGGACCAGCAGACCGCGATCAATGCCGTGATCGAGGACATGAAATCCGGCAAGCCGATGGACCGGCTGGTCTGCGGCGATGTCGGCTTCGGCAAGACCGAGGTCGCCATGCGTGCGGCCTTCGTCGCGGTGGCCGACGGCAAGCAGGTCGCGATCCTCTGTCCGACCACGCTGCTGGCCGAACAGCATTACCAGAACTTCAGCGACCGCTTCGCCAATTGGCCGATCAAGATCGCCGAGATTTCGCGCTTCAAGTCTGCGAAAGAGCAGGACGAAGCCGTCGCACTGCTGGGCCAGGGCAAGATCGACATCCTGATCGGCACCCACCGCCTGCTGCAGAAGGATGTGAAATTCGATCGCCTCGGCCTCATCATCATCGATGAAGAACACCGCTTCGGCGTGCGCCAGAAGGAGGCGCTGAAGGCACTGCGCGCTTCGGTCGACGTGCTGACCCTGACCGCGACGCCGATCCCGCGCACGCTGGGCCTGTCGCTCGAAGGCCTGCGCGATTTTTCGGTGATCGCCACGCCGCCGCAGAAGCGCCTGGCGATCAAGACCTTCGTCACGAAATGGTCCAACGGCCAGGTGCGCGAAGCCTGCCTGCGCGAGTTCAAGCGCGGCGGCCAGGTCTATTTCCTGCACAACGAAGTCGACACCATCGAGAACATGAAGGAGCGGCTGCACACCCTGCTGCCCGAGGCGCGCATCGTGGTCGGCCACGGCCAGTTGCCGGAGCGCGAGCTGGAGCGCGTGATGCGCGAGTTCACCCAGCAGAAGCACAACCTGCTGCTGTGCTCGACCATCATCGAGACCGGCATCGACAATCCGCACGCCAACACCATCGTCATCAACCGCGCCGACAAGTTCGGCCTGGCCCAGTTGCACCAGTTGCGCGGCCGCGTCGGCCGCTCGCACCACCAGGCCTATGCCTACCTGCTGACCCACGAGGACGCCAAGCCGACGGCGCAGGCCAAGCGCCGCCTCGAAGCGATCCAGGCCATGGAGGAGCTCGGCTCGGGCTTCTTCCTCGCCATGCACGACCTCGAAATCCGCGGCGCCGGCGAGGTGCTCGGCGAATCGCAGAGCGGCGAAATCCACGAAATCGGCTTCGCCATGTATACCAACATGCTGAACGCCGCGGTGCGCGCCCTGAAAGCCGGCGAGAAGGTGCCCGACCTGACCCAGCCGCTGTCGATCACCTCGGAAATCAACCTGCGCGTCCCGGCCTTGCTGACCAACGACTACTGCCCCGACGTGCATGAACGCCTGACGCTGTACAAGCGCCTGGCC
>JBAZOF010000227.1:0-4384 GCA_041648855.1 Sulfuritalea sp.
GCGGAGAGGTCGGCGCCGGTGGGGTTGTGGCAGCAGGCGTGCAGGACGACGATCGACTTGGCCGGCATCGCGGCCAGCGCAGCCTTCATGCCGGTGAAATTGACACCGCGCGTGGCCGCGTCGTAGTAGGCGTAGTTCTCGACCGTGAAGCCCGCGCCTTCGAACAGGGCACGGTGGTTTTCCCAGCTCGGGTCGCTGATATAGACGCTGGAGCCGGGCAGCAGGCGCTTCAGGTAATCGGCGCCGACCTTGAGCGCGCCGGTACCGCCGAGGCATTCGCAGGTGATGGCACGGCCGGCTGCGATCAGTTCGGAATCCTTGCCGAAGAGCAGGTTCTGCACCGCGTTGTTGTAGGCAGGAATGCCCTCGATGGGCTGGTAGCCGCGCGCCGGCTGGGTTTCCAGGCGGGCCTTCTCGGCGGTCTTGACGGCGGCCAGCAGCGGAATCTTGCCGTCGTCGCCGAAATAGACGCCGACGCCGAGGTTGACCTTGTTCGGGTTCGGGTCGGCATTGAAGGCTTCGTTGAGGCCCAGGATGGGGTCGCGGGGCGCCATTTCGACGGCGGCGAAAAGAGAGGACATGAATGCTCCGGGTGCAGGAAGGTAAAAAGTCGGCGCTGGCGCTACGGCGATTTTATGTTGCAGCGCAAAGCGCGCAATAATACCGCATCGGCAGTCCGGCTTCGATCAGGATTTTGTCGGTATTCCATAAGTAAAACAGGGTGTTCGCGTGGCCGAGATTCATGAACTGAAGGGCAGGGTGGTCGAGTTTCCGGGCAGTCCGTGGCGTTTGCACCTGCCCTTCCTGCCGGCAGGCGACCAGCCCGAGGCGATCCGCCTGCTGACCGAGGGGCTCAACGACGGGCTTTCTTTCCAGACCCTGCTCGGGGTGACGGGTTCGGGCAAGACCTTCACCATGGCCAACGTCATCGCGCGGCTGGGCCGCCCGGCCCTGGTGCTGGCGCCGAACAAGACGCTGGCGGCGCAGTTGTATTCCGAATTCCGCGAGTTCTTTCCGGAGAACGCGGTCGAGTACTTCGTTTCCTACTACGACTACTACCAGCCCGAGGCCTACGTGCCTTCGCGCGACCTGTTCATCGAGAAGGATTCCTCGATCAACGAGCACATCGAGCAGATGCGCCTGTCGGCGACCAAGAGCCTGCTGGAACGGCGCGACGTGGTGATCGTGTGCACCGTGTCGGCGATCTACGGCATCGGCGACCCGGTCGATTACCACAGCATGATCCTGCACCTGCGCACCGGCGAAAAGATCGGCCAGCGCGAGATCATCCGTCGCCTGACCGAAATGCAGTACGAACGCAACGAGGTCGACTTCAAGCGCGGCGTCTACCGCGTGCGCGGCGACGTGATCGATGTCTTCCCCGCGGAGAACGCCGAGAGCGCGGTGCGCATCACGCTGTTCGACGACGAGGTCGAAGGCTTGACGGTGTTCGATCCGCTGACCGGACACACGCGGCAGAAGCTCGGCCGCTTCACGGTGTTTCCGTCGAGCCACTACGTCACGCCGCGCGCCACGGTGCTCAAGGCCGTCGAGGCGATCAAGGAGGAACTGCGCGAGCGCATCGAGTTCTTCCAGACGAATCAGAAACTGGTCGAGTGCCAGCGCATCGAGCAGCGCACCCGCTTCGACCTCGAAATGCTCGACCAGTTGGGTTTCTGCAAGGGCATCGAGAACTACTCGCGGCACCTGTCGGGACGCCAGCCCGGCGAGCCGCCGCCGACGCTCTACGACTACCTGCCGAATGATGCGATCATGTTCGTCGACGAATCGCATGTGACGATTCCGCAGGTGGGCGGCATGTACAAGGGCGACCGCTCGCGCAAGGAAAACCTGGTCGATTACGGCTTCCGCCTGCCGTCCGCGCTGGACAATCGGCCGCTGAAGTTCGAGGAGTTCGAGAAGCTGATGCCGCAGACGGTGTTCGTTTCGGCGACGCCTTCTGTCTACGAGGAAGCGCATCAGGGCCAGGTGGTGGAGCAACTGGTGCGGCCGACCGGGCTGGTCGATCCGGTGGTCGAGGTGAGGCCGGCCAGCACCCAGGTCGACGATCTGCTCGCCGAATGCAAGCAGCGCATCGCGCTGGACGAGCGGGTGCTGGTGACGACGCTGACCAAGCGGCTGGCGGAGCAACTGACCGAGTATCTCAACGACAATGGCATCAAGGTGCGCTACCTGCATTCCGACATCGACACCGTTGAACGCGTCGAGATCATCCGCGACCTGCGCCTCGGCGAGTTCGACGTGCTGGTCGGCATCAACCTGTTGCGCGAAGGCCTGGACATTCCCGAGGTCTCGCTGGTGGCGATCCTCGACGCCGACAAGGAAGGCTTCCTGCGCTCGACGCGTTCGTTGATCCAGACCATGGGGCGTGCGGCACGGCATCTCAACGGCAAGGCCATACTCTATGCCGACAGGATCACCGATTCGATGCAGCGGGCGATGGGCGAGACCGCGCGGCGGCGGGCCAAGCAGCTGGCGCACAACGAGGCCGAGGGCATCACGCCGATCGGCGTCAAGAAGCGCATCAAGGACATGATCGACGGCGTATATGATTCGGAAATCGCGGTGCGCGATCTCAAGGCGGCGCAGGAAGCCGCGCGCTACGAGGTGATGAGCGAGAAGGATCTGTCGTGCGAGATAAGGCGACTGGAGAAGGCCATGCAGGAGCACGCGAAGAACCTGGAATTCGAGGAGGCGGCCGCGGCGCGCGATGAACTGTTTCGCATCCAGCGCCTCGCCTTTGGCGGCGAGGCCCATGACGCGCCGGGGGATGCGGCATGACGCGGCACAAGGTCCTGTTCGTCTGCACCGGGAACATCTGCCGCTCGCCGACGGCAGAAGGGGTGGCCCGCGGCCTGGCAGCGAAGCACGGGGTGGCCCACCTGTTCGAGTTCGCTTCGGCGGGCACCCACGGCTACCATGTCGGCGATCCACCCGATCCGCGCTCGGTCGCGGCGGCTTTGCGGCGCGGCTATGATCTGTCACCGTTGCGCGCGCGGCGCGTGAGCGATTTCGATTTCGTCCGCTTCGATCACGTGCTGGCGATGGGCCGCGACCATCTGGACCTGCTGAAGCGCGCCTGTCCGCAGCCGCATCAGAAGAAGCTGTCGCTCTTTCTCGACTTCAGCGAGCGTTTCGACGAAGACGAGGTTCCCGATCCTTATTACGGCGGCGAGAACGGATTCGAGCATGTACTCGATCTGGTCGAGGACGCGGCGACCCAGCTCATCCTGCGGCTGAGCGGCTATCGCCTGGATGCCGCGCCCGGAGTTCCGCCGGGGGCATAAGGAACAACGGGCGCCATGCTTTCGCATGGTGCCCGTTGCTTTGCACGGCTGGCGCGAGCGTCAGTCGTGCTTGGTCTCCACCATCTGCAGGGGCTCGTTCGCGATCACCGGTGCCGGCTTCGGCTTGCGACCGAGCGGTTGGGCTGGCGCAAACGTGTCCGCCAGCGGTGCCGCATGGCTGGTTTCGATCATTACCAGGCCGACCTGCTGCAGCGACTCCCTGACATCGACCACGGCAGGCTTCGGTGCCGGCGGCACGATGATCGGCTCGGCGGCGGGCTTGGGCTCGGGTGCGGCTTCGGTGACAGGCATCGGCGCTGGTTCTGGCGCTGCGGGTACCGGTACGACGACCGGTGCGACGGGCTCCGCCACGGGGGCAACGGCCACCGGCGCCGGCGCTTCGATTGCAGGCGCGACGAGCGCTGCGGGCTCGGCTTCGGCTACGGGGATCGGCGCTGCGGGCGCGATGGTCGCTACCGGTTCGGCGACTGCTACCGCAACCGGGGCTGCCGCAATTGCTTCCTCGGCGACCGGAAAGGTCTCGACGGCTTGAACTGCTGCGACTTCGCCAGCCGTGACGTTGCTGCCTTCTTCGCTGCGACCGCCACGTCCGCGACCGCGGCCGCGGCTTCTGCGTCCGCTGCGGGCTTCACCGTCCTGGCTGGGGGCTTGAGCGCTGTCGCCGGCAAAAGTCGGCGCTGGTGACACGGCGCCTTGCGCGGCGTTTGCTTCGCCGCGCGGTGCGCGCGGTTCTCTCGGCTCTCTGGGCTCACGGGCTTCCTTCGGTTCGCGCGGCGGACGCGGTTCACGCGGCTCGCGAACCTCCCTCGGCTCACGCGGCTCCTTCGCTTCCCTGGGCTCGCGCGGTTCATTGCGACCATCGCGTGGGCGACGGTTGCCGCCTTCGGCCTGGGGTTCGTCGCGCTTGCCTTGCTGGCGTGGCGCCTGCTCGCTTCTTTCCTTGCGTTCGCCGCCTTCGCGGCGACTGTTGCGGTCGCGTCCACCGCGACCACCTTCACGATTGCCTTCGCGGTTGCGGTCGCGTCCGCCCTCGCGGCGCGGCGGCTTGTCGGCTT
>JBAZOF010000228.1:0-4365 GCA_041648855.1 Sulfuritalea sp.
CGTCCCAGCGCACAAGGCGGAAGCTGACCAGTTCCTGCTCGTGGATCTTGCCGAAGTTGTGGTTGAGGCGCTCGACGTCCAGCCAGTTGCCGTCCGGCGTCACCATGCGCCACGAAGCCAGGTTGTCCAGCGCCGTGCCCCACAGCACGGCCTTCTTGCCGCCGGCGTTCATCGCGATGTTGCCGCCGATGCAGGAAGCATCGGCCGAGGTCGGGTCGCAGGCGAAGACGAGGTCGGCCTTCTCCGCGGCTTCCATGACGCGGCGCGTGACCAGTCCGGCGCCGGTGCGCACCGTGGCGTAATCCCTGTCGGTACCGGGCAGGCGCTTCATCTCCACGGCGCCGAGGTCGATCAGCTTCTCGGTGTTGATCACCACGGAGAGCGCATCGAGCGGCACCGCGCCGCCGGTGTAGCCGGTGCCGCCGCCGCGCGGGATGATGGTCAGGCCGAGTTCGATGCAGGCGCTGACCAGGGGCGCCATTTCCTCTTCGGTGTCGGGCGCCAGCACCACGAAGGGATACTCGACGCGCCAGTCGGTGGCATCGGTGACATGCGAGACACGCGCCAGGCCGTCGAAGCAGATGTTGTCCTTGCGCGTGTGGCGGGCCAGGACCTTGAGCGCCTTTTTGCGCAGGCTGCGGGTTTCCTCGAACCAGCGCTCGAAGGACTGCACAGCGGTTTGCGCGGCGGTCAGCAGCAGCGCGACGCGCTCATTACCCTCGCGGCGCTTGTCAATTTCGCGCAGGCGGTGTCGCAGTGCTTCGACCAGCGCCTCGCGCCGCTCGCGATTGCCCAGCAGGTCGTCTTCCAGATAGGGATTGCGCCGCACCACCCAGATGTCGCCCAGCACTTCGTAGAGCATCCGCGCCGAGCGGCCGGTGACGCGCTCCGCGCGCAGTTCGTTCAGCGTCGCCCAGGCCTCTGCGCCGAGCAGGCGGATGACGATCTCGCGGTCGGAGAACGAGGTGTAGTTGTAGGGGATTTCGCGCAGGCGGGCGGTCATGCTGGTGTTCGGCGGGGCTGAAGGGGCTCTATTGTAGGCGATGGGGCGCGGCAGAGGCCCTGCGCGGCGTGTGGTCAGCGCCGACTTCTGGGGTCCGTGCCTGATGGGTGGCCGCGCCGGGGCGAGTCCCGGCGCTGGAGCGCGGGAGAAGAAGTCCCCCTTGCAATTGCAGTGCATCGCCGCCATATTTGCAGCTGTTTCCCCTCCCGATTGGAGAACACCATGCGTATGCGCCTCTTTGCCGTGCTGGCCCTTGCGGCTTCCCTGCTGTCCGGCTGCGGCTCCAACCAAATCCAGATCAACGACGAGGCGGTGAATGCCGCGTGGTCGGAAGTGCTGAACCAGTACAAGCGCCGCGCGGACCTGATTCCGAATCTGGTATCCGTGGTGCAGGGCTATGCCGGCCACGAGAAGGAAGTGCTGACCCGCGTAACCGAGGCGCGCGCCAATGTCGCGGGGCTGAAGGCGACGCCGGAACTGATCAACGATCCTGCCGCCTTCGCCAAGTTCCAGAAGGCCCAGGGCGAACTGGGCGGCGCGCTGTCGCGTCTGCTCGTCGTCGCGGAGAACTATCCGCAACTCAAGGCCGACGCCAACTTCCGCGATCTGCAGGCGCAGGTGGAGGGCACCGAGAACCGCATCACCGTGGCGCGCAATCGCTACATCAAGTCGGTGCAGGAGTACAACGTTTCGGTGCGCACCTTCCCCAACAACTTGACCGCGATGGTCATGGGCTGGCAGACCAAGGCCAATTTCACGGTCGAGGATGAAAAGGCCATGTCGACGCCGCCGGCGATCAAGTTCGACGCGCCTGCCGCGCCTGCCCCGGCCGCACCTGCTCCAGCCCCTGCCGCCGCTCCCGCTTCGCCGACTTCCGCCGGCTATCAATAAGTGCGTCGCGCCTGGCCCGCGCTGCTGGCGTTGCTCTGGCTGGCCTTGCTGCCGGCCGCGGCCGTCGCGGCGGACCTCGTGCCGCTGCCGGCGCTCAGCGCACGCGTCACCGACCTGACCGGCACGCTCGACGAGACTCAGCGCGGCCGGCTCGAGGCGCAGCTCGCGGCGATCGACCGGGCCGGACGGGCGCAGATCGCCGTGCTGCTGCTGCCGACGACGCAGCCCGAGACCATCGAAACTTTCGGCATTCGCCTCGCGGAAGCCTGGAAGATCGGGCACAAGGGCGCCGACAACGGCGTCATCGTCATCGTGGCGAAGGACGACCGCAAGATGCGCATCGAGGTCGGCTACGGGCTGGAAGGTTCGATCCCCGATGCCATCGCCAAGCGCATCGTCGCCGAGCGCATGGCGCCGCTGTTCAAGCAGGGCGATTTCTTCGGCGGGCTGCGTGCCGCGGTCGAAGGGCTGGACCAGGCCGTCGGTCAAGCGGCGGGAACGCCCGCCGCGCCGCCGCAAGACACGGGCGGCGGACATCCGGACTGGATTCAATGGCTGTTCATGCTCGTCATCGGCGCCGGGGTGCTGCGCCTGCTGTTCGGCGTGTTCGGTTCCTTCGCCGGTGCTGCGCTGGGCGGCTGGCTCGGCTACATGGTCTTCGGCTCGCTGGCGTTCGGCATCGGCGCGGCGGTGGTGGTGTTCCTGCTTTCCTTCATCAATCTCTTCTCCGGCGGGCACGGTGGCAGCGGCGGAATTTCGAGCGGGGGCGGCGGTTTCTCCGGCGGCGGCGGGTTTTCGGGTGGCGGTGGCAGCTTCGGCGGGGGCGGCGCCTCGGGGGATTGGTGACATGAAGTTTTCACGTCTGTTCAAGCATCTGCTGCTGCCCGACTGGTTCGTGCAGCGGGTATTCGCGCGCGCCGATCTCGCGGCGATCGGCGATGCCATCGCTGCCTGCGAGAAATTGCATCGCGGCGAATTGCGCGTGGTCGCCGAAGGCCCGCTGCCGCTGTCCGCCCTGTGGCGCGACACGTCGTCGAGGGCGCGCGCCGTGGAACTTTTCTCGCAGCAGCGCGTCTGGGACACGGCAGAAAACAGCGGCATCTTGATCTACGTGCAACTGGTCGACCGCAAGGTCGAAATCCTGGCCGACCGCGGCATCGCGGCGCGTGTGCCGCAGGCCGAATGGGATGCGATCTGCCGCGCCATGGAGGCGAGCTTCCGCCGCGGCGAATGGCGGCAGGGCGCGCTGCAGGCCGTGACGCGCGCCGGCGAATTGCTGGCGCGGCACTTCCCCGCAGGCGAGAACAACCCCAACGAATTGCCGGACCAGCCGCTGGTCCTGTAGCGGCCGGTGACGGGCTGCACGACCGTCGGCTGACGGTTGCCGTTGCTGCGTCGGCTAGACTCCGCGCATGTCCGTCCCACGCTCCCTTCCCCGCGAACTGCTGCACCTCGCATGGCCCGTGCTGATCGCCCAGGCCGCGGTAATGGCCAATGGCGTGATCGATACCCTGATGGCCGGCCGGCTTTCGTCGGTCGATCTGGCGGCGGTCGGCATCGGCGCCAGCATCTATGCCATCGTCTTCGTCACGGCCATGGGTGTGCTGCTCGCGCTCACCCCCGTGGTGTCGCACCATTACGGCGCGGGCCGCTACGCCGAGATCGGCGCCGACGTGCGGCAATGCGCGTGGCTGGCGCTGGCCTTGTCGGTGATCGCCTTCGTCGTGCTGAAGCATCCCGATCCGCTGCTGAGTTTTTCGCGCCTGACGCCCGAGGTGGAAACCAAGGTACGCGCTTATCTCGACGGCGTGGCCTGGGCGGTGCCGGGGCTCATGTTCTTCCGTGTCTTCTTTGGCTTCACCACCGGCATCGGCCGGCCGCGCCCGGTGATGGTCCTCAATCTGCTCGGCCTGCTGCTGAAGGCGCCGCTCAACTGGGTCTTCATGTACGGCCATTTCGGCTTTCCGGCCATGGGCGGCGCCGGCTGCGGCTGGTCTACCGCCGTCATCGTCTGGACCATGGCGACGCTGGCCTGGGTCTGGTGCCGGCGCGATACCGACTACGCACCGTATGGCGTCTTCGCCCGCTTCGATCCGCCGCGCCTTGCGGCCCTGCGCGAGCTGCTGGTGCTCGGCGTGCCGATGGGCGCGACCTTCCTGGTCGACGTCACGGCCTTCACCTTCATGGCGCTGTTCATCGCTCGGCTCGGACCGGACGTTTCCGCCGCGCACCAGATCGCCGCCAATGTCGCGGTGTTCGTCTTCATGGTGCCCATGGCGCTGGGCAGCGCCACCGGCGTGGTGGTCGGGCAGGCGCTCGGGGCCGGCGACAGTCGGCGCGCGCGGCACGCCGGTCTGCTCGGGCTGGCCGTCGGCTGTGTCGTTGCGGTCGCGCTCGGCGCCGCGATCGGGTTCGGCGCCGTGCCGCTGGCGCGCGCCTACACCTCGGACGCGCAGGTGGCCGCGGCCGCC
>JBAZOF010000229.1:0-4350 GCA_041648855.1 Sulfuritalea sp.
TGGCCCTGCGCGCGCATCTCCACACGGAAATCCGCCACTTTGTCCGCGCTTCGGGTGCCGTCGCTTACGTGATTCCGGATCGCATCGGCTCCTTCGACTACCGCGCCATGGCCACGGAGGTTCAGGCTGATTTTCCTGCCCTGCGCGCCGTGTTCGTCGCCGGAGAACCGGGCGCAGGACAACAGGACCTGCGCCCGATGATAGCCGCGCCGATGCCGGCGGAAAATGTTCGCGCGATCCTTGCGCAAGTTCGCCGCGATCCGTCCGAAGTGACGACCATGCTGCTGTCGGGCGGCACGACTTCGCTCTCCAAACTGATCCCGCGCACCCATGACGATTACGTCCTGAACGCCCGGCTTTGCGGCCGCGCCGGCGGCTTCGGCGAGGACACCGTGTTCATGGCGATCCTGCCGCTCGGACACAACTACAACCTGGCTTCGCCCGGCATGCTCGGCACCTGGTATCACGGCGGCACGGTCGTGCTGGCGCCGTCCGGCGATGCGGCGGACGTGTTTTCGCTGGTCGAGCGCGAGAAGGTGACGGCAATCGCCGCCGTGGTGCCGCTGATTTCCAACTGGCTCAATTCACCGGTTCCCGACGACTACGATTTGTCCTCGCTGAAGGTGATCCAGAACGGTGGCGCCCGCCTGGCGCCGGAACTGCGTACCCGGCTGCGCGCACGCTTCGGCTGCACGCCCCAGGAGATCTACGGCACGGCCGAGGGCCTGATCAACATGGTGCCGCTCGATGCGCCCGAGGAGATGCTGCTGAACAGTTCCGGGGTGCCGGTTTGCGAGGATGACGAGATCAAGGTGCTCGATGACGACGGCAAGGAAGTGCCGGATGGCACACCGGGCGAACTGGCGACGCGGGGTCCCTACACCATCCACGGCTACTACAAGGCGCCGGAGAAGAACGCCGAGGCCTTCACGCCCGACGGCTTCTACCGCATGGGCGACATCGTGCGCAAGCAAGGCCGCCATGTCTTCACCGAGGGCCGCAAGAAGGACCTGATCAACCGCGGCGGCGAGAAGATCAGTTGCGAGGAAGTCGAGAATCTGATCTTCGGCCATCCCAGGGTGAAGGCGGTCACCCTGGTGGCGATGCCCGACCCGGTATTCGGCGAGAAGGCCTGCGCTTTCGTCATCACCAAGGACGGGCAGGGCCTTGAATTCGCCGAACTGATCGCATTCTTGCGGCAGCAGAACATCGCCAGCTTCAAGCTCCCCGAGCGGCTGGAAGTGGTCAGTGAATTTCCACTCAGCCCGGTCGGCAAGATCCTCAAGCGTGCCTTGCGCGAGGCGATAGCCGAGAAGATGGACAACGAGAGGGCAGGATGAGCATGAAGATTCGCATCATCGGCGGCGGTCCGGCCGGCCTTTACTTCGCTTCGCTGATGAAGCGCGAAAACCCCGCGCACGACGTCGTGGTCTACGAGCGCGGCCCGCGCGACGCGACCTGGGGTTTCGGCGTGGTGTTTTCGGACCGGGCGCTGGAATTCCTGCGCGCCGATGACGAGCCCATGTACCAGTTGCTGACGCCACTGATGGAGACCTGGCCCAATCTCACGATCGCCCATAACGACACGCCCATCCCCGTCGCCGGCAACGGCTTCGCCGCGATCGGGCGGCTGGAGCTGTTGAGCCATTTGCATGCCCATGCCGAATCGCTGGGCGTGAGAATCGAATTCGACAGCGAGCTGGCCGCGCTGGATCATCCCGCGCTGGCAGGTGCCGACCTGATCGTCGCCGCCAACGGTGCTTTCTCCTGGGTGCGCAACGAGAACGAGGACAAGTTCGGCACCGAACGCGACCTGCGCCGCAATCGCTTCATCTGGTACGGCACCGGCAAGCCTTTCGACAGCCTGTCGTTGACCTTTCGCGAAACCGGGCACGGCGTGTTCTGCGCCCACCACTATCGCTACAGTCCGCGCATGAGCACCTTTCTGGTCGAAGTCACCGACGCCACCTGGCAGCGCGTCGGCTTCGCCGACATGGACGAGGCGGAAACCATCCGCCATTGCGAAGAGGTATTCGCCGCCGATCTGGACGGCCATCCGATACTCTCCAACAAGTCATTCTGGCGCCAGTTTCCGGCGATTTCGAACCGGCAGTGGAGCTTCGACAATGTCGTCCTGATGGGTGACGCGCTGCGCACGGCGCACTTTTCGATCGGCTCCGGCACGCGCCTCGCCATGGAGGACGCCATCGCATTGTGGAAGGCGTTGCGCGACACGGAAAGCCTGACAGAGGCCCTGGCGCTCTACCAGGCGCGCCGCTTGCCGCCGATGACGAAGATACTGGACGCGGCCAATGCCAGCATTCGCTGGTACGAACGCATGGATGAACTGATACGGCTTTCGCCGGTCGATTTTGCCTACAGTTACATGACGCGCACCGGCCGCGTCGACCACGACGAAGTGACGCGTCGCGATCCGAAACTGGCGGCCGCGTGGGAGCACGGCCACCCCGAAATCTTCGGCGCGTCGTATTGACGCGCCGACCCTTTGCGCTTAATGTATACAGTATCCAATGAGAAATTCAACGCCCGCCGACGGCCGGGCCACGAGGAGGAATCGCAGTGACAAAACCAGGCGAAGCAAAGCTCAATCACCTGTTCCAGCCGGGGCGTATCGGCAAGTTCGAGGTCAAGAACCGCATCAAGTACGGTGCCTGCTGCGTTTCCAACTACAACGGCCGTGACGGCACGATTACGCCGCGCGAATTGGCGCGGGTTCGGGTCATCGCCGGCACAGGCTGCGGGCTGATTACCAACCAGGGCGCTTACCCCGATGCGCTCGGCGAGGGCAAGTCCTACTTCCGCCAGATCGCCATCCACGACGACAAGTTCCTGCCGCAGTTCGAGATGATCGCGCGCTACATCCATGATGCCGGCGCCATGGCCATGCAGCAGATCCTGCATGCCGGGCGCTACGGTGGCATCGACCTCGGCTACTGCGTGCAGCCTTCGGTGGTGCCGCAGACCCTGCCGCACTTCCGTCCGCCACGGGAGTTGACCAAGGATCAGATCAAGGTGGTCATCGAGCAGCACGCCGATGCGGCCAAGCGCGCGATCCGAGCCGGTTTCGACGGCACCGAGATCACCAGCTTCATGGGCTACCTGCTGGCCAACTTCAATTCCCGCTTCACCAACCAGCGCACCGACGAATACGGCGGTTCGGTGGAGAACCGCGGCCGCTTCATGCGCGAACTGATCGACGCCATCAAGCAGGCCACGCCCGACAATCCGCTCTCGGTGCGCCTCAACGGTGCGGAGCTGATGGACCGCTGGGGCGGCAACACGCAGGATGAATCCTTCGAACTCATGCAGCAGGCCGTCGATTGCGGCGTGGACATGATTTCGGTCACCGTCGGTTGGCAGGAAGCGCCGGAATCCTCCTTCGGCCGCGACGTCGAGCCGGGCTACTGGAACTTCCTCTCCGAGAAAGCGAAGAAGATGTTCCCCAATGTGCTGGTGGCCTTCGGCAACCGCCTGCCCGACCCGGCCATGGCCAACGACTGCGTGAAGAACGAGGTGTTCGACTACTGGGAGGTCTGCCGTCCGCTGCTGGCTGACCCCGAATTGATCCACAAGGCCGCCGAAGACCGCATGGAAGAGGTGCGTCCCTGCATCGGCTCGCTCAACTGCCTGTCGCGCCTGTTCCGCGACCTGCCTTACACCTGCACCATGAATCCCATGCTGGGCCACGAGGTCGAGCCCGAGTATCACGTCACCGAGGCCACCGAGAAGAAGCGCATCATGATCATCGGCGCCGGACCGGCCGGCATGGAAGCGGCAATTACCGCGCGCAAGCGCGGCCACACCGTGACCGTGTTCGACAAAGCTGACAAGATGGGCGGCGCTCTTGCGGCCTACGCCGCCAACGACCTGGCGCGCCCGGCCGACCTGCAAAGCGTTATCGATTACTACGGCGTGATGGCGAAGAAGCTCGGCGTCGAAGTGCGCCTCAACACCGAGGCCAATGCCAAGTTCATGCGCAGCGTGCTCCACGAGTACGACGTCTGCATCGTCGCCGCGGGTTCGCGCACCGACATGGCGGTGTTCCAGTACCTCGAAGGCGCCGATCTGCTGGTCGACGCGCTGGAGGTGGCGCATGGCCGCATCAAGACCGGCAAGCGCGTTGTGATGATCGGCGGCGGCATGATCGGCCTCACTATTTCCGAATTCCTCGCCAAGGCCGGGCACGAAGTCACTGTGGTCGAGAAGGAGAAGCGCATCGGCGGCGACATCATGCCGACCTTCAAGTGGCGCCATACCGCCTGGGTGGACGAACTGGGCATCAAGACCGTGACCTTGGCCGAACTGGTCAAGGTCACCAAGGAAGGTGCG
>JBAZOF010000230.1:0-4329 GCA_041648855.1 Sulfuritalea sp.
GGCATTGCGCCCCCTTGCCTTGGACTTGTACATGGCGAGGTCGGCCTGTTTCATCAGATCATCAATACTGGCCTGGTGGCCCCGGAACAGCGTGGCGCCGATACTCGCGGTGCTGCGATACTCGATCTCGTTGAGTTGATAGACACCGTTGAGTGCAGTGAGAATTTTTCCGCCGACGGCTTCGGTCTGGGTCGCTGCCTCTTCGATGTTCATACTCAGGCTGCTCAACGCCACGACGAACTCGTCCCCGCCCAACCGCGCCACCGTGTCACCTTCGCGCACGCTCTCGACCAGACGCTGCGCGACCTGCTGCAGCAGCAGATCGCCCATGTCGTGACCGAGGGTGTCGTTGAGCGTCTTGAAATTGTCGAGGTCGATGAACAGCAGCGCGCCGTAACTGCCGTTGCGGGAACTGGCAGTCATGGCCTGTCGCAGGCGATCGAGCAGGAGCGTGCGGTTGGGCAGGGTTGTCAGCTGGTCGAAGAAAGCCAGTTCCCTGATTCTTTCCTCCGCAATCTTGCGTTCGGTGATGTCCTGATGCGTAGCGACATAATGGGTGACCACGCCATCGTCTCGCTTGACAGCGGAAATCGTCAGCCACTTCGGATAAATCTCGCCGTTCTTGCGCCGGTCCCAGATTTCGCCCTGCCACGCTCCGGTCCGCTGGAGGCTCTCCCACATCGCGGTATAGAACGCGGCATCGTGGCGACCCGACTTCAGCAGGCGCGGCGTATGGCCGATGACATCTTCCGCCGCATAGCCGGTGCTCTCGGTAAAGGCCCGATTGACGCGCAGGATTACGCCGTCCGGATCGGTGACCACCATCCCTTCCTGCGATTCAAAGGCGGTTGCCGCGATGCGCAGCTCGGCCTCGGCCTCCTTGCGGTAGGTGATGTCGCTGATGCTGCCGACAAACAGTCTTCTGTCATTGGCCAGGGTCTCGGTAACTCCCAGTTCGATATGGAACATTGAACCGTCGCGGCGCTGCCCCATGACATCGCGCCTGCCACCCACAACGGTGCGGATGCCGGTGCGCCGGTAGGCCTCGAGGTAGCCATCATGCGCAGCCCGGTAGGGCTCCGGCATCAGCATCTTGACATTCTTGCCGACCACGTCGGCCTCGTCGTAACCAAACAAGCGCTCGGCAGACTGGTTGAACGATTCGATGATTCCCTGTTCGGTAATGGTGATGACGCCGCTGTGGACGCCATCCAACACGGCGCGCAGCCGCGTTTCGCTGCTCAGCAAAGCCTGCTCGGTCCGCTTGCGCGCAGTAATGTCGGTGACATAGGAGAGAATGCAGGGCTGTCCATCAAGCTCGATTATTTCGGCGGAAAAGCTGACATTCCGGCGTTCGCCATTCTTGCGCATCCAGATCGACTCGTAGTCAACCAGCCGGCCTTCACGGCGCAGGGCCTCAACCCAGGACTGGCGCGCTGCGGCATTGGGCCAGATTCCCACTTCCACTGAAGTCCTGCCAATCAGGTCGCCCCTTGCCCAGCCGAAATCGCGCTCGTAGTTCGCGTTGGCTTCGATGAAACGACCATCCGCGGCCATCGCGATCGATGCCGCGATGGGACACGAATTGAAGGCTGTGGAAAACCTCTGTTCGGACTGCCGCAGCGCCGTTTCGGTCACCCTGCGATCAGTAACATCCTGAATCGTGCCCTGGGACCGCAGCGGCTTGCCTTCTTCGTCGAAGACCGACAGGCACTTCTCGTGCACCCATTTGATGCGGCCATCACGCATGCGCAGTCGATGGGAGATTTCGTAGGGCGCGCGGGTCGCGAGCGAATCCGTATAGGCCCGATTCACCGCGTCGCGGTCATCGGGATGAACGGCATCGAGAAAGGCCTCGTAAGTCGCGCCGAATTTTCCGGGATCGATCTCGAACAAACGGAAAACCTCATCCGACCAGGTCAGTCGGCCGCTGACCATGTCGAGCGTCCAGCTGCCGACGTGGGCGATGCGCTGGGCTTCATTCAAGCCGTCCGCGCTGGCGCGCAATTCAGCCTCGGCCTGCTGGCGCTGAACCTCATTGGATTGGAGCTTGATCTGCATCGCAGACAAGCCCGCGGCCACGCTATCCTCCATGCCGGCAGGGACCTCGATGACCGACGTGAAATCTCCCCGCCCGATCCTGAGAATGTGCTGGTGAACTTCCTCTGCCGACCCGCCCAGGGTTGTCCGCAAGGCCCCATATGCTCGCCACAGCAGGAACAGCGCCCAGAGAACGCAGGCGATGAACACCAGCCGGGCGATTCTGGCATTGCGCTCGGCAGCGCCGACCTGATCGGCCGTGCGCTGGTCCATCAGTGCATAGGCCTCGTTGATCGGCTGCATGATCGCCGCCTTGGCCCGATGATAGCTGGCGTCATGCATCATCTGCAGCGCCCGGGCCCGCGCGGCAGCAGCATCGGGACCGGCGGTCTCGACCAGTTTCATGGCCTCGAATTCGATCGCCGTCAAACCGTCGGAGTTCGCCTTGGCCTCGGCCAGCTTGCGCAACTCGTCTTCGGGAGATCCTGCCTCGCGGATCAGTTCGAGCAGGGGGACAGCTTTTCCGCCTTCGGCCCGCGGCGCGCCGGCCTCAGCCAGCACAAGGTCCCAGTAGATATTGAAGTAGCCGGGAGGACGTGGCTTCCTCCCGTCGCGAATGCCCAGTATGTCCTGATAATGGGTTCTGTAGCGGGGATCGCTGGTCGCCACATAGGTCCTGGCCATTCGCGTCAGATCGTCCGATGACTGCCGCAACTGATCAGCCAGCATGATGGAGACCTGCCGCTGCTGGTTGGCGCGATCGATCTCCTTTTCAGAGTAGACGTAGACCCAGAAAGCAGCAACCAGCGCAAGAAACGTGACCGCCGTTGGCCAGAATCGGCGCGTGAACAACTGAATTCTGTCTTGGAGAATCATGGTCTCTTGCTTCGCTTGAACTCCGCTCGATTCTAACCGTTCCTGCTCGCTGCCCACCCAGGCGCCTCAGCGCAGCACCAGACGCCAGAGCGAAGTCAGTTCCGCTGCGCGTGCGGCATGCAGCGGGTCGGAACTGTCCGTCGCCCGCGGGTGATTCGGTTTTGCATCCACCCGTCCCACAAGCTTGAGACCGGCTGCGTCAAACGCCGCCAGCAGTTCGGCGCGCGAGCGCAAACCCAGATGCTCGGCGAGATCGGAGAGCACCAACCAGCCCTCTCCGCCCGGCTGCAAATGTTCGGCGAGACCGCTGACAAATCCCATCAGCATGCGGCTGCCGGGGTCGTACACCGCGCGCTCGAGCGGGGTGTTGGCGCGGGCCGGAACCCATGGCGGGTTGCACACCACCAGCAGGGCGCGACCAGGCGGAAACAGATCCGCCGCCCCTACATCCACCCGCGCGGCCAACCCGAGTCGTTCGATGTTCTCTCTTGCGCAGGCCAGCGCACGAGGATCCTGATCGGTGGCGACGATGTGTGCAATGCCCCGCTTTGCAAGCACCGCCGCCAGCACGCCGGTGCCGGTGCCGATGTCGAAAGCCAGCGTACAGTTGGCCGGCAGGGGAGCCGTTGCCACCAGACCGACATACTCGCCGCGAATCGGCGCAAAGACGCCGTAATGAGGATGGATGCGCTCGCCCAGCGCCGGGACCTCGACCCCTTTCTTGCGCCACTCGTGCGCGCCGATCAGGCCAAGCAGTTCCCGCAGGGAGGCGACGAAGGGGCCCGCCGCCGCACCATAGGCCTCGCTGCAGGCCTCGCTCACGTCGGGCGCCCGCCGCAAGGGCAAGCGGTAGTCGTCTTCGAAAGGCAGCAGCAGCATGCCCAGCGTGCGCGTGCGCTGCGACTGCGCCTGACGATACAAATGAAAAGCCTCGGCCGGATCCGATGTTGTCGCCGCCTTGCGCGGCTTGCGGTCGAGGCGGCGAGCCATTGCCTGCAGCAACTGGCGTGCATTCTGGAAATCACCCCGCCACAGCAACGCGGTGCCCTCGCAGGCAAGCCGATAGGCGGCATCGGCCGTGGTGCGGTCGTCGGCGATGACCACGCGCTTGGGTGCCGCCATGCCACTCTCCGAGTGCCAAGGGGCGGAGCGTGCCTCGCCGTCTTCGTTCCACTCGATGACCGGATCGCCATTCACGACCCGGCCCGCCACTGCGAAATGATTTGCATGCCCGGGATTCCGTTTTGCGGGCAGGCAACTTGAAACGACACCATGGATACCTCGATGCGGGGGAATTCAAACGCATGGTACGTCGCTACCGCGAGCCTGTAAATTTTTCCCGCGCCAGCACGCAACGAGTCCCTCCTCGCCGTGCCGCCAGCGCCGACTCTTTGCGTTAAAGTCGCGATCCCC
>JBAZOF010000231.1:0-4329 GCA_041648855.1 Sulfuritalea sp.
GCGATGCGTCCGACACGCCGCGCAGGGTCGCGTCGCGTTTGAACAGGCTGGGGATGCGGGTCTTGGCGTGGGCCGGAACCATCACCCAGCGCTCGGGATTCTTGACGAAGCCGGCAGGCTCGTGGGCCTCGCGCTCGCCGACGACGACCAGACCCTTGACGTGGCAGATGCGCGTGGTGAGGCGCAGCAGTACCGGGGTTTCATATTGCTCGGAGAGGCCGAAGGCAAACTTCGTCATCTCGTAGGCTTCCTGCGAGTCCGCCGGCTCGAGCACCGGGATATGCGCGAAGCGGCCCCAGAAGCGCGAATCCTGTTCATTCTGCGACGAGGACATGCCGACGTCGTCGGCCACGGCGATCACCAGGCCGCCGTAGGCGCCGGTGATGGTCATGGTCATCAGGCAATCGCTGGCGACATTGAGGCCGACGTGCTTCATGGCGCAAAAGGCCCGGGCGCCGGTCATCGACGCGCCGAGCGCGACTTCCATCGAGACCTTTTCATTGACCGACCATTCGGCGTGCAGATCGGGATAGCGCGCCAGCGACTCGATGATCTCGGTGGCGGGAGTGCCGGGATAGGCGGCAGCGACGCGCACGCCGGATTCCCATACGGCGCGGGCAACGGCTTCATTGCCGGACAGCAGAAGCCGGCTGCTTGCGGGTGGCGGCGCCAACGGGTTTGTCAACTGCGGCATGACAGCGGCCATGGTGAGCTCTCGAGCTAGGGGAAAAAATTGACCTGCGCCGGGAGTTCCCATCCACGCAGGTCATCGTCAATCGGATCCATTCGAATTATCCGGATTTGAGACCCCTGCGTCCAGTATGGGCTCTTGATCGATGCGGCCTCCAGCAGCCCCGGAGGCGGGCGATAAATCTTTGCGCAAGCCGCCGCAGAAGCCTTTATGAGCATCAGGGATTCCTGCTTTATAATCCGACAAAAATAGTCAAGTAATATCCCCGAACCCCGATAGAGAGAAAGCAAATCATGATCAACGTAAATGGACGCGACATTGAAACCGACGCCGAGGGCTACCTCGCCTCATTGGACGACTGGAGCGAAGACGTCGCGAAGGTCCTCGCCGAACGCGACCAGCTCGCCCTCGCCGACGAACATTGGCAGGTGGTGCGCTGGATTCGCGACTACTACGCCGAAAACGGCACGGCCCCCAATCTGCGCGTCATGTCGAAGCTGATCGGCGGCGAGCTCGGCGAGCAGTTCGGCGACAAGAAGTACCTTTTCGACCTGTTCCCCTACGGCCCCGCCAAACAGGCCGCGCGGTACGCGGGGATGCCAAAACCGACGGGCTGCGTGTAACGCGAAGTTCGGCGCCGCGGTGCCGGCGCCGACTGTCGCTCCGGCCCAGCACGACGCCTGATTTTCCCCAACCGCAATTGGCGGCATAATCCCTCTTGCCCGGAACACGAATAAGAACGGGCCCGATCAACGCGGAGGGGCCGGCTCATATCGAACCGGCAGGGACAGATGACCAGCGACAGCAGCGCAATTGCGGTGACCGACCTGAAACCCGTCGATGCACAGGCGCTGTATCGACGCTGCGATCCCGCGCTGCTCGATTTCGAAACCTCCGATCAGCTGCCGCCGCTGGAAGAAATATTCGGCCAGGCGCGTGCCGTGGAAGCCGTACGCTTCGCCATCGATATCGATCGTCCCGGCTACAACCTGTTCGTCCTCGGCGAACCGGGCAGCAGCCGTCACGACGACGTGCGCGAACTGCTCGCGGCCAAGGCGGCCACGCTGCCGGCGCCCGACGACTATTGCTACGTCAATAACTTCGGCAATACCCAATCGCCGCGCGTGCTGACGCTGCCGCCGGGACGCGGCGCCGACCTGCGGCACGACATGCAGCGGCTGATCGAGGAACTGGAACCCGCCATCTCGGCGGCCTTCGACAGCGAGGATTTCCGGTCCCATGCCGAGGCCATCCAGAACGAACTCAAGGAACGCGAAGCCGGCGCCCTGAACCATCTCGGCGACGAATCCAGACAGCAGGGAATCGCACTGATACGCACGCCGCAAGGCTTCGCCTTTGCGCCGCTCGCCGGCGAGGAGCCGATGAGCCCGGATGTTTTTGCCGCGCTGTCCGACGAGGAGAAGCAGCGTCTGGGCCATGTCATGGAGGAGTTCGGCGACCGCCTGCAAAAGCTCATGCATCAGTTCCCGCGCTGGCGCCGGGAAATGCAGGGGCGGCTCAAGCAGCTCGGCCGCGACACCATGAGCCTGGCCATCGGCCACCTGATCGACGAACTGAAAGAGCGCTACGCCGGGCTGGTAAACGTGCTGAGTTTCCTTGATGAAGTGCTGGCCGACATCGTCGAGTACGGCGAAGGCCTGCGCGAGCAGCACGGCGACAGCGAGGGCTTCGAGCTGACCGGCGACGGCCTTTCGGTGCAGCGCTATCAGGCCAATCTGCTGGTCGATCACGGCGGCAGCAAATCGGCACCGATCATCACCGAGGACAACCCGACCTTTCCCAATTTGCTCGGCCGGGTCGATCACCTGGCCCATATGGGCACCCTGGTGACCAATTTCACCCTGATCAAGGCCGGCGCCCTGCATCGCGCCAACGGCGGCTTCCTGATGCTCGATGCGGACAAGCTGCTGCGTCAGCCCTATGCCTGGGACGCCCTCAAGCGCACCCTCAAGGCCGGCGAGATCCGCATCGAATCGCTGGAGCGGACGCTGGGTTTCGGCAGCGGCCTGCCATTGGTGCCTGAGCCGATCGCGCTGTCGTGCAAGGTGGTGCTGTTCGGCGAGCCGATGCTCTACTACCTGCTGAAGGAATACGATCCGGAATTCGGAGAACTGTTCCGCGTTGCGGCCGATTTCGAAACCGATGTCGAGCGCAGCGACGACAACACGCGGCGCTTTGCGCGCAGAATCGCCGACCTCTGCCGTCGCGACGGCTTGCGCCCCTTCGAGCGCGCCGCCGTGGCGCGCGTCATCGAGCAGTCGGCGCGCTTCGTCGACGATGCGCAACGGCTGTCGACCAACACGCAGCACATCGTCAACCTGCTGCACGAGGCGGAGCATTGCGCTGTCCGCGCCGGGCGAACCACGGTCGGCGCCGACGATGTCGAGGCAGCGCTGGCGACCCAGATCCGGCGCCACGACCGGATGCGCGAGCGGTACCAGCAGGCGATCCTTGAAAACACCTTGCTGATCACCTCCAGCGGCGGCCATGTCGGCCAGATCAACGGCCTTGCCGTGATCGATCTCGGCGACTTCCGCTTTGCCCATCCGGTGCGCATCACCGCCACCGTGCGGGTGGGCGAGGGCGACGTCATCGACATCGAGCGCGAGACCGAAATGGGCGGCCCGATCCATTCCAAGGGCGTGATGATCTTGTCATCCTTTCTCGCCACCCGCTATTCCAGCCAGGTGCCGCTGTCGCTCTCGGCGAGCCTGGTGTTCGAGCAGTCCTACGGCCCCGTCGAAGGCGACAGCGCCTCGCTGGCCGAGCTCTGTGCCCTGCTTTCGGCCTTGTCCGGAGCGCCGATCGATCAGGCGCTGGCCATCACCGGCTCGGTCAACCAGTTCGGCATGGTGCAGGCCATCGGTGGCGTCAATGAAAAGATCGAAGGCTTCTTCGACATCTGCCGCCTGCGCGGCCTGACCGGAAAGCAGGGCGTGCTGATTCCCGAGGCCAACCTGAAGAACCTGATGCTGCGCCAGGACGTGGTGGCTGCCGTAGCCGAAGGCAAGTTCCGCGTCCATGCCGTGGCCACGGTCGAGCAGGCCATCGAACTCCTCACCGGCATTGCCGCCGGCGAACCCAATGACGATGGCGTGGTGCCGGAGGGCAGCATCAACTACCTGGTTGCGACGCGGATGATGGAGATGTCGCAAGTGCGCCAGTCCTTCGCCGGCGGCGGCAAGCGCCGGCGCCGGAGCAAGGCGGAGCCCGGCCGCAATCACGGTTGACGGGCTCCCGGCCGGCTAGCCTTTCATCGTCAGTACCGCAGCGCCCTGGAATTCGCCGCGACGCAGTTGCGCCAGCGCCTCGTTGGCCTGCGCCAGCGGAAAGCGGCGAACCTCCGTTTGTATCGGCATCCGCGGCGCGAGTTCGAGGAATTCGAGGCCGTCGCGCCGGGTCAGGTTGGCCACCGAACGGATGCTGCGCTCGCCCCAGAGGATGTCGTAGGGGAAGGCCGGAATGTCGCTCATGTGGATGCCGGCGCAGACCACGCAGCCGCCCTTGTCCAGATGACGCAACGCCGCCGGCACCAGAGGCCCGGCGGGGGCGAAGATCAGCGCGGCGTCGAGCAGTGCCGGCGGATTCTGGTCGGCGCTGCCGGCCCAGGCGGCGCC
>JBAZOF010000232.1:0-4316 GCA_041648855.1 Sulfuritalea sp.
CGCTGCGCTGGAAGACCCGAATCCCGATGTGTTCCTGACCGCGGTGCGCGATGTGGCTCGCGCCCGTGGAATGGCACAGCTTGCCAAAGATGCCGGCCTTGGGCGCGAGAGCCTGTACAAGGCACTTACGCCCGGCGCCAAGCCGCGCTATGACACCATGTTGAAGCTGCTTCACGCTCTGGGAGTCAAGCTCTCCGCATCTCCTGTTCATCCGTGAGGCGAGGAGACGCCGCCTTGCGGGAGTTGCTCAGGAGCCATTCTCCCGCCTGAGGCAAGCGGCGAACATTCGCCGGCGACACTGCGCAAGGACGTGAAGGCCGCCGCCGTCCCGCCAGCGCCGACTTTTGCCGGCAAGCGGATAAACTGCGCGTTCTCCCTTGAACATTCTTTGCGCAGACTCCGACCATGCCCGTCAATTACGCTACTCCCGCTCCTGAAGCCCTGTTCCCCGTCGCCGGCGTGCGCCTCGGCACCGCCGCGGCCGGCATCCGCAAGAAAGACCGGCGCGACCTGACGCTGGTCGAGCTGGCGCCGGGCAGCCGCGCCGCCGGGGTGTTTACGCAGAACCGCTGCTGCGCGGCGCCGGTCACCGTGTGCCGCGAGCACTTGGCGGGCGGCGGCAGCCTGCGCGCGCTGGTGATCAACACCGGCATCGCCAACGCGGCCACCGGCGAACAGGGCATGCGCGCGGCGCGCGAAACCTGCGCGGCGGTGGCGAAGCTGCTCGGCTGCTCGCCGCGCGAGGTGCTGCCCTTCTCGACCGGGGTGATCCTCGAACACCTGCCGGTGGATCGATTGATCGCCGGCCTGCCGGCGGCGCAGGCCGACCTCGGGACCGACCACTGGCACGCCGCGGCGCACGCGATCATGACTACCGACACCGTGGCCAAGGCCGCATCGCGCCGCATCGAGCTCGGCGGCAGGACGGTCACGATCACCGGCATCAGCAAGGGCGCGGGCATGATCCGGCCCAACATGGCGACCATGCTCGGCTTCGTCGCCACCGATGCCGGCATTCCGGCCGCGCTGCTCGGCGCGCTGGCGAAGGAGGCGGCCGATGCGAGCTTCAACTGCATCACGGTCGACGGCGACACCTCGACCAACGATTCCTTCGTCGTCATCAGTACCGGCGCGGCGGGCATCGAGGTCGATGCCGGATCGCCCCACTGGCCCGCCCTGCGCGCCGCCGTGATCGGCGTGGCGCAGGAACTGGCGCAGGCCATCGTGCGCGACGGCGAGGGCGCGACCAAGTTCATCAGCGTAAAAGTCGGCGGCGGCGCCACGGCGGCGGAATGCCGCAAGGTGGCCTACGCCATCGGCCATTCGCCGCTGGTGAAGACGGCCTTCTTCGCTTCCGACCCCAACCTCGGGCGGATACTCGCCGCGATCGGCTATGCCGGCATCGAGGATCTGGACGCCGCCGGCGTGCGCGTCTGGCTCGGCAACAATGACAAGAATGCGGGCGAGGAAGTGCTGGTCTCCGAGCATGGCGGGCGCGCCGCCAGCTACCGCGAGGAGGACGGCTCGCGCATCATGAAGAACGCCGAGATCACGGTGCGCGTCGACCTCGGTCGCGGCCAGGCCCGGACTACGGTGTGGACCTGCGATTTCTCCTATGATTACGTGAAGATCAACGCCGATTACCGCTCCTGATTTTTGCTTCGAGGACATCATGACAATACAAGACCAGCTACGGTTCGACCGGGCCATTGCCCTGTTCGATGCCGCCAACGCCGCCGACCCCAACCTGGACGAAGGCCAGCCCAAGGAACTGCTCTATGCGCAGCGCATGACCGGGATGATCGGCCGCTATGCGCCGGATGCCAGCGAAGTTGCGCAACTCGCCGTGCGCGCCCAGCACATCAAGCGCTGGACCGTGCCGCGCAGCAGCTATCCGATGACCAAGGAAGGCTATTACGCCTGGCGCACCGGACTCTACAAGTTCCACGCCGAAACGGCCGGCGAACTCATGAAGCAGGCCGGCTACGACGACGCGATGATCGAGCAGGTCAAGGCCGCCGTGGGCAAGCGCGGCCTCAAGGTCAACGCGGATACGCAGATGCTGGAGGACGTCACCGACCTCGTGTTCATCGAGTACTACATGCTCGGTTTTGCCGGCCAGCATGCCGAGTACAGCGAGGAAAAGTGGCTCGACATCATCCGCAAGACATGGAGAAAAATGTCGGATCGAGCCCACGCATTTGCCACCGGTGGCGGCCTGAAGCTGCCGGAACCTCTGGTGCCCCTGATTCTCAAGGCGATCGGCGCCTGACAAGAAACACAACATGAAAACCCCCGAGGAGAGAACATCATGAAAGTCGGATTCATAGGTCTTGGCCTGATGGGCCGTCCGATGGCCCTGCATCTGGAAAAGGCTGGCCACGAACTGCATCTATGGGCGCGCCGGCCGGAATCGCTGGCGCCCTTTGCTGCCGTGAACGCCAAGACGCATGCGAGTCCCGCCGAGGTGGCGAAGCATGCCGAAGTGGTCATCGTCATGGTGGCCGATGCGCCCGACGTGGAAGCGGTCTGCCTCGGTGCGGACGGCCTTGCGTCGGGTAGCAAGTCGGGTCTGATCGTGGTCGACATGTCGACCATCAATCCCAACGCGGCGCGCAGCATCGGCCTGCGTCTGGCTTCGATGGGCATCGAGTTCGTCGATGCGCCGGTGTCCGGCGGCGAAACCGGGGCGATCAACGCGGCGCTGACCGTGATGGCCGGCGGCAAGGCCGCCGCCTTCGAGAAGGTGAAGCCGCTGCTGGAAAAGATGGGCAAGTCGGTGACGCTGATCGGCGATTCCGGCGCCGGCCAGGTAGCCAAGGCCTGCAACCAGATTCTCACCGGCGTTGGCGTCCTCGCCGTGGCGGAAGCCTTCAACTTTGCGACAAAGAGCGGTGTCGATGCGGGCAAGGTGCGCGAGGCGCTGCTCGGTGGCTTCGCCTATTCGAAGATTCTCGAAAACCACGGGCAGCGCATGCTCGACCGCAACTTCAAGCCCGGCTTCAAGGCATGGATGCACCAGAAGGATTTGCGCATCGTGATGGAAGAGGCGCACCGCATGGGCCTCATGCTGCCTTCGGCGGCGGCCACGGCACAGGTCTTCAACGCCATCGTCGGCAGCGGCATGGGCGAGAATGACTCGATCTCGGCGCTGATGCTGCTGGAGAAGATGAGCACCCCGGAGTAGTCACGGTGCGCGTCGGCTTTGTCGGTTTCGGCGCCATGGGCCGCCCGATGGCGGAGCATCTGCTGCGCGCGGGGCATGCGCTGTCGGTCTGGTCGCGGCGGCCCGAGTCGGCGGCCGCGCTGGTCGCGCAAGGCGCGCAGTGGCGCGCCTCGCCCGCCGAAGTCGCGCGCAATGCCGAAATCGTCTGCACCAATGTGACCGGCAGCGCCGATGTGGAGGGACTGGCGTTCGGCCCGCAGGGCTTGGCGCAAGGCTTTGCTGCGGGCAGCCTGCATGTCGATT
The DNA here is from genome assembly GCA_041648855.1 of Sulfuritalea sp. GTDB lineage: Bacteria > Pseudomonadota > Gammaproteobacteria > Burkholderiales > Rhodocyclaceae > Sulfuritalea. Next base: position 3,470 of record JBAZOF010000232.1, read on the forward strand.
TTTCCACTATCGCGCCGTCTGCCGCGCGCCGCATCGCGGCGCGCTACGCTGCAGACGGCATCGATTTCGTGGATGCTCCGGTGTCGGGGGGCAGCGCGGGCGCGCAGGCTGCGACGCTGGCCATCATGTGGGGCGGAAAGTCGGCGCTGGCGACACGCCTCCAGCCGGTCTTCGAGGTGCTCGGCAAGGGCATCGTGCATGTCGGCGCGACGGGCGCCGGGCAGGTGGCCAAGGCCTGCAACCAGATGGTGATGGTGGCGGCGATCGAGGCGGCAGCGGAAGCGGCGCGGCTGGCGGCTGCTTCTGGCATCGACTTCGCCAAGGTTCGCGCCGCGATGCTGCATGGCTCGGCTGGCTCGCGAGTGCTGGAGGTGTTCGGTGGCCGCATGGCGGCACGCGAGTTTGCGCCGGGCGTCGAGGCGCGGCTGCACCACAAGGACTACGCACTGCTGCTCGACGAAGCGACGCGGCTCGGCGCGCCTTTGCCGGTGTCGGCTGCGGTAGGGCAGCAATTGAACGCGTTGATGAGCCTTGGCTGGGGGCGCGATGACACCTCGTCGCTGCTGCGCGTGCTCGAAGCAGGCGACCAGCGGGACTCGGCGCGATGAGCAGCGGGCCGGTTGCGCGGCCACCGAAGAAGGCCGTACTCGAGCTCAATGCAATTTTCGAGAACGCTACGGTCGGCATTCTGTTTACCCATAATCGTCGCTTGATTCAGGCCAATCGCCTGTGCGCGGAGATGTTCGGCTACTCGCTGGACGAATTCATCGACCAGTCCGCGCTGATTCTTTATGCCGACCAGGAGGCCTACTCCGCACTGGGACGCGAGGCCGGGCCGGTGCTGGCC
>JBAZOF010000233.1:0-4286 GCA_041648855.1 Sulfuritalea sp.
CGACCAGATTGGGCTTGATTTCCAGCGCCCGGCGATAGCAAGCTGCCGCTTCCTCGAGTTGCCCGAGGGCTTGCAGGGCATTGCCCAGATTGCAGTGCGCCTCGGCATGATCTGGCTTGATCCCGAGCGCCCGGCGATAGGACGCGACTGCCTCACCCGGTTGCCCGAGGTTTCCCAATGCAATGCCCAGGTTGCTATGGGCGGCGGCATCATCAGGCAACAGCGCCGCTGCTTTCCGTAGAGCATTCAGTGCGTCTTTTCCCTGATTCAGGAGCGATACACCCAACACCTTCCATGCGAACCCTGAATTCGGATATCGGTCAAGAAGCAGGCGTGCCCGAGTTTCCAGTTCAACATAGCGCCCGGCAAAGAACATTGCGAGAGTTTCGTCAATTTCGACGGGCGTCGGCGTCTCTTCCTTCTCGACCTTGTTCAGCAATGTGTCCTCGTTGTCATCTACATCATCTGCCAGATCAGGCTGGCCAGTCCGCCCAATTCTATCTTCATGGCTCCGTTCCAGAGAGAGCGTGTTTCACCAACAGGTCAGTCGGAGACTTGTCATCATTGCTGCAATGGACGGAAAAGGGGGGAATATGGAACGTCCAGAAGAAATAAGGTGGCAGGGCAAGCACACAGTTTTGTTCACGAAGATGCAAATTCTTGTGGATAATGCGCGTCACTTTGCCCTTCGTCGGTACTGAGGCGTATGGAAAAGGACATCCGGACCTCATTCGTTCGCAGCCTCAGGAAGAATTTAGTGTGAATTATGCCGCGCCAACCGTAATGCCGGATGTGAGATATTGCCGTGGCGCCGTATCGCCAGCGCCGACTTGTCAGGATGGGCTTTTGCAATGAGCATTACACGCAGGATTCGCAAGCCCGCGCTGGAGTTCGGCCGCTATTTTGTCGTCAGCCTGATCGCGCTCGCGGTCGATGTCCTCGTGCTGATGGTGATGGCGCGGTTTGTGCACTATTTATGGGCTGCTTCGCTGGGTTTTGTTCTGGGCGCGATTACCAGCTATTGGCTGGCAATCCGTTGGGCTTTTTCGCACCGCCGGTTGGCGGCCTATCCGCGAGCCGAATTCCTGGCGTATTCACTGGTTGGCGTCGTGAGCTTGGGCATCAACAATCTTGTCATCTTTGTTGCGGTGGAATACCTTGCGTTGGCTCTGCTGGCAAGCAAGGCGATCGCCGCAGGCGCAACTTTTGCGTTTAATTATGGGGTACGCAAGTTCGTACTATTCAGGAAATAGCAGACTATGAGCAAACCGATCGTAGTGATCATTGGTGCAGGACCTGCAGGCCTCACGGCGGCGATGGAACTGGTGCGTGACGGCCGCATGCAGCCGCTGGTGCTCGAGGCATCGCAAGAGGTTGGCGGCATCTCGCGTACGGTCGAGTACAGGGGTAACCGCATGGATATCGGCGGGCACCGGTTCTTTTCAAAATCCGACTGGGTTATGAACTGGTGGCGCGAAATTCTCCCCATCGCGACGAATCAGCAGACCGTCTCGATTGCCTATCAGGGCAAACAGCGAACGGTCGACACCGATGGATCTGCCGGTCCGGAGCGGGACCGCGTGATGCTGGTACGGGACCGCCTTTCACGCATTTACTTTCTGCGCAAATATTTCGACTACCCGATCAAGCTGAACGCCGCAACGATTGGCAATCTGGGTTTCGTTCGATTGATGCGTGCAGGCTTCAGCTATGTCTGGGCCATGCTGTTTCCCCGGCGCCCGGAGCGATCACTGGAGGATTTTCTGATCAATCGCTTTGGCGGAGAACTGTATCGAACCTTCTTCAAGGACTATACGGAAAAGGTCTGGGGGGTTGCCTGTGACCAGATCAGTGCCGAGTGGGGGGCGCAACGAATCAAGGGGCTGTCGATTCTCGAGGCCTTGCGCCATGCATGGAGGACGCTTCGGGGTGGCGGTTCGGCCGCTCAGGCGACCAAGACGAGCCTGATCGAACATTTCCTATACCCTCGCTTGGGGCCGGGCCAACTCTGGCAGGAGGTCGCTCGACGGGTGAGTGATCAGGGCGGCGAAATCAGGTTTGGCCAGGAGGTGCTAGGGCTTCGCCATGGCGACGGGCGCGCGCTTGGAGTTGTGGTCAAGGGCGAGGGAGGCGAACCGGTCGAGATTCGCGGCGACTTCGTAATTTCGACCATGCCGATAAAGGACCTGGTGGCGGGAATGCAGCCGCCGGCGCCGGAGGATGTCGGGAAAATCGCCGCCGGGCTTCCGTACCGCGATTTCATAACGGTGGGTCTGCTGGTGTCGCGCATGCGCGCCAATCGGCAGTCGCAGAGCGCGCGTTCGGACCATATGCCGCCTGACAACTGGATCTACATTCAGGACAGGGACGTGCGCATCGGTCGCCTGCAGATATTTAATAACTGGAGTCCGGATCTGGTGGCGGACGAGGGCAAGGTCTGGCTCGGACTGGAGTACTTCTGCCAGGAGGGTGACGATCTGTGGTCGATGGATGACGCCTCCATGAAGGCGTTTGCCGCTGGTGAGCTGGAAAAGATCGAAATGATAGATCGGGCGGACGTGCTTGACGGGACCGTAATTCGTGTTCCGAAGACATATCCGGCGTACTTCGGCGCGTACGAAAATTTTCCCCAACTGCGCAGCTGGATCGACGGCATGGGCAATCTCTTTCTGGTCGGCCGCAATGGCATGCATCGCTACAACAACCAGGACCATTCGATGCTCACCGCCAAGTTGGCGGTCGAGGCCATTCTTGCGGGAAAGACGGATAAGACTGCGATCTGGGCGGTGAATGTCGATGACGACTATCACGAGGAAGTCGAGACACGCGGCTGACGCGTTGTCGCAGGTCATGCGTGCGAAGCCGCTGCAATATCTGACGCCGGGTTGGTTGCCGCGGGCATGCCGTTGATCGTGGCCCTTTCCGCCCGGAATGCGACGCTGTTGCGATGAGCTGGTCAGAATCTCAGCGGTTTCGATTTTCCCGCCCGGCTGATCTGCGCTTGTCGTTCGGCCAGCAGATTGCACTGACGCTCCTCACTCTGGCGATCTGGGGGGCCACACACCGCTATTCCGGGCTCTGGCATGACGGAGTCCTATACGCTGGCCAAGCCCTTCATCGGCTGTATCCGGAGAGATTTGCCGGCGACCTTTTCTTCGTTCATGGGTCTCAAGACAGCTTTTCCATATTCGGCCCCCTCTATGCTGCGCTCGTGCGCGTTGCCGGCATCAATGCGGCCTCTCTGGTCCTGACGGCTACTGCGCAATGTGCATGGCTGATCGCTGCGGCCATGCTTGCAAGGAGAGTATTTTCCGGTGTGCTCTTCTGGGTTGCGTTGCTCGCGATTGTCACGTTGCCGCGGATATACGGCGCCGATGAAGTTTTTTCTTACGCCGAGACATTTGCGACCGCGCGAGTTCTGGCTGAGCCGCTGGTCCTTGCCGGATTGGCATGCCTGTTCGGCGGTCGACGCGTTGCAGGAAATTTCTTCCTTCTCGGCGCGGCGTTGTTCCACCCTGTCATGGCTTTTCCGGGAATTGCGGCGGCATTCGCCATGCAGGCGCCTTACCGGGCAGTCCTTGTTGCAAGTGTCTGCGCGCTGCTGTCGATACCGCTGCTGGCGCTTGGCATTCCCGGTAGCGGCGGACCTTTCCAGACCATGGATCCTCTGTGGTACGGGATCTCCTTGGAACGTAGCCCATTCATTTTTCTCGGACGATGGCAGCTTGCCGAGCTGGTTCAACCCGTGGTCTGGGCTGCCACGTTGTTTCTTGCCGGCGCAATGAGCCGCGGTGTCGCGCGAAGGTTCTGGTTCGCAGTCCTCTACGCCGGAACCCTCGGCTTTGCGCTCGCAGCCATGGCGGAGGCCTGGCCCATTGCGCTGCTGGTGCAAATGCAAGCTTGGCGCAGCGCCTGGCTCCTCCAAGTGTGCGGCATATTCGCGGCCGTCTGGCTAATCCCTGCGCTGTGGTCGCGCGGATCGTTCGGACGATTGATGCTCTTCGCCATGGCCGCGTGCTGGTTTGCCGGCGGGGATCCGGGGCTCTTTGCCGGAACTCTCCTGGCGGTGTCCTATCCCATATTGGCCCGGCGCCAGGCTCTGGTCGATTTGCTGGGGCGACATTACCGTCTGATCAGCGCAGGATTTGTCGTCGCATGCCTTCCCGAATTACTGGTTGTGGTGCAGGAGTTGCTGGGCGCAATGCGCGCCGTGTTCATTGACGCCGCGTCGGCCTTCTCGAAAGCAGGCGGAGGGCTCGCGATTGAGCAGCCGCGCGTTTTTTGGC
>JBAZOF010000234.1:0-4283 GCA_041648855.1 Sulfuritalea sp.
CGGCAGCAATTCACCCGCGCCTAGGGTGCGCTCTTTCAGCTCCGCATACTGCGTGCGGAAAGCCAGTTCATGCGCGCGGTAGAGTGGTTTCGCCATGGCGTACCCCATGATTTCATTTTCTATGGGGTATGAATGTACCACAGCAAAAGGTCATACCCCATGGTTTTTAATGTCATGGGGTATTAAATGGCAATTTGTCTCAAACGCGAGAATCGAGTTACAGGGGTCAAACAAAGGTCGAAGCGAGCATCCGTAATCAACAAAATGAATGAAGCCAATCACTTAACGGTGATTGGCTTCTCCAATGGTGTTCGATTGCTCCTTTGGTGGGACCAAAACAGGAGCCCCCGTCAAACGGCGCCGTCGGTGGCCCTATTCAAAGAGCGCTGTCACGTGAGGGCTCCTTGAAAACCCACCTTCGGTGCCAGTGCAGAAACTCCGGTTGAGGCAAATAGTCCCGACTCTGTGGCAGGATCAGGCTCGCCCCGTGGTACGCGAGCATTCTTCCGGCTGCCTCGTCGCTGCCGTGAAGATGCTGGCTGAAGGCAATCTGGTAGGTGTCGGCCAACACCGTGAATGCACCCAGGTCGAACACCTTGTGGTGCAGCGAGCACAGGGCCATACCGTTGGGCACGATGTCAGGGCCCTGCGCCTGAAACCACTTGATATGCGCGGCCTCCAGGCCGATGGTCTGGCGACCGAGGCGCAGATCGTGACCGCAGACGCTGCAGCGGTACTGGTACGCGAGCAGCACCTTCTCGCGGAATGCGGGATCGCGCCGGCGGGCCGAATCCTGCATTGATACCGCATCAGACAGATCGGTGGACAACCCCACCGCCGCAAGGACTTCGCCGCGAATGGATTCCGGGAAATGCGCATCGACAATACGCTGGGCGATGGTTGCGACGAGTTGCGGGTCGCGTTGCAGGGCCTCGCGCAATGCGGGCGGGAAGCCTCCACGCACATGGTTGTCGCGCAGTTCGGTCAGGGTTGGCGTAGCCGAAGGGGGGCGAGCAAGGATGCTCGACGGACCTTCCAGTTGCCACAACCCGTCGGTCTGCAAATGCCAGAACGGATAATGACGCGAACTGGTCGATCCATCCGGTCCAAATTCATCAAGCAGTTCTTTGAGGCGCGGCTCGGCCTCGTTCCAGTCGATCGTCGCCGTACCGCCAGCGCCGACTCTTGCAAGCGCGAACAGGACCAGCAGCGGCTTATGAACCGCACGCTGGTCGCCGCGCTGCCAGACGCGCATGCGGTCGAATGCCTGGAGAATCTCGTCGCGATTCATGGCCAGTATTTTGCCCTTTCCGGCAAGACCCAGCGGATGCCTCCACGCGGGTCGATACAGTCTCCCGTGTAGCGGGGGATCAGATGAATGTGCAAATGCGGGACCGTCTGCCCAGCCGCAGCCCCGTCATTGATTCCGATGTTGTAGCCATTTGGTTTGAATTCGGCATCGACGCCCTCCTTGGCCGCATCGAGTAGGGCCATGATTGCATCGCGTTCTTCCGGCGTCAGATCAAAGAATGATCCAACATGCCTGCGGGGAATGACAAGTGTGTGTCCAGGGGATACTGGAAAGCCATCTCTGAAGACAACGCCAAGATCGTCGGCGACAAGAATTCGCTCGGGTGCAAGGGTACAAAAAGGGCAGGCAGGTTGGTTCATCGCGAGTAACCTCAAGTCCAGGCGAATATTCCCACGGACTTCGTGCTTTACGTCTAGGCACCTGTGACAATCAATTGCGATGTGGCCCGCGTCATCGCAACGTAAAGCAGACGTGCGTCTTCTTCGGTAGCCTCGCTGGGAGTAGGCAGCAGCCCAGCGCCGGGTATCACAATAATCGGGTACTCAAGGCCCTTGCTGCTGTGGAAAGGCAACAGCTTGACGGTGTCCTGACTTTCACCGAACGTAATATCGCTTTTCCATGTGTTTGGAATACCAGCCTTGCGCAGTTCCGTACGGACAGTCTTGCATACAGGGTCGTAGTGCCGATACAGGATCGCCATATCGCGCCAGGGCGTGCCCTTGGTGTGTTCTTCCTTCAATCGCTCGGCGATCCACATCCCTTCCGCCTGCAATGTCGGCAACTTCACGACGACAGGCGCCTTGCCGTGACGTCCGGCGGAAATCGGCATAAGGCGCGGGACGCCGTCCTCTTCGGCGTCTGTGGGCTTCAAAAGCTCAGTGGCGAACTGCGCGGCGAACTCAAGAATTTCCTGGGTGTTGCGGTAATTCACTTTCAGAATCGTCGTGCGACCCTGCGCCTGGATGCCAACGCTCTTGAAGCTGAAACTCTTCTGCCGGCCACCTTCGTAAATCGACTGAGCATCGTCGTACAGAATCAATAGAGAATTCGTGTGCGGATCGATCATCTGGACCACGAGCTTCAGCCACTCGGGTTTGAAGTCGTGGCCTTCGTCGATCATCACGGCTTCGTATTGGGCGCATGGTATCTGGCCGCGCTCGACACCGCGAATGACAGCCTGGACCATCTCCGCCATGATCGCATCGGTATCGTCTTTGTCTTGAGCGAAGCTGATGTTGTAGGCGCCGATCTGACTGTGGCACCAGCTATGAAAGGTGCGCACATGTACCTTATCGGTCACACCCTTGCTCGCCATCCAGTGCATCAGGCGTCCTGCCAGGGTCTTGTTGTAGCAGAGAACGAGGATGGGTTTGGCGCAGACCTTGGCGAGATGCTCGGCGCGGTAGCCAAGGATCAGGGTCTTTCCGGAGCCCGCCACGCCGTGGATTACGCGATGGCCGTCGCCAAGGCTTCGCGCCAATTGCTCCTGCTGCAGGTCCATGACCCGCATCAGGTCGGGGATCTCGACGGAATCGAGCTCCCCGGCATCGAAGAGCCCCACTTGGGCGGCTGGCAGCCGAATTTCGGGGAACAGGTGCCAGCGCACGCGATCGAGCTGAGGCAGTGTCAGCGCGGCCTGGAAACGGACCGAGAACATTTCCCATAATTGCCTCTGGAACGCTTCGACCTCGACGGACTCGGTCATCTCGTCCTGACAAATAACGCAATGCGGCTCGATAACCTCGGCGAGCCCCGCGCTCTCGAAGGTACGGCGGGAGATATTTGCAAGCACGACACCGTAAGCCCACGGAAACGTAAGCCGCCCCTGCATCCTTCCACTGGAGAGCGTCAGCTGTTTGTCGCGCTCCAATACGTTGATGACTGCATGAGCATATTGGCGAGCTTGCTCAAGCGGATTGAGCACGTGCTTCAGTCCGCGGTCCGTGAGAATTGAAGCGTCGGACTTGGTCATCGACCGAATGATGTCCGGCTTCCAGTCCTTCACTTCAAGGATCAGCAGGCCACGGCGGGGATGCAGGACGACGAAATCAGGATGACTCTTTGCCGGACCGACAGGAACGTCGTACCAGCAGAGATAGTCGTCTTCGAGTTTGGCCTCGAGCCGCTGCGCGAACCGTCGTTCGCCCGGCGTCATCCGTCCCGCACACGTTCCATAGCTTGGAATCAGCGTTGCCACTCGGTATCCCCAGTTGAATTATCAGGAATGACATTGTGATTCTACACGCAACCGTGAGATGGGCGGTTGGACAAATGTTGCGCCGACCAATTCAAAATTCGCACCGTGGCCGATGGTGGCGGGCGGGAATATTTCGGGTCATTGCCGCCCGTTGTTCGATTGTCCCGAGGCGGGCGACTTGCAATTTCCGCGGCACTGTATGAAACTACAGGCATCCAGGAGTTGAAGATGAGCCTTCGTTTCATTTGTCCGCATTGCCGCGTCGCCGTTGATCCTGCAGCCATGGAGCTGTCCTGCGGCGGGAGTGTCGAATTCCGGGTTTGTCCCTGCTGCGACACCCCCGTGGCGCTTGCCGCGCGAGACGGTCGGGATGCGCGGCAGCCGGAAATGGACGTCGCCTCCCGGCCGTCGTCCCGCGAGCCGGGGCGCGACGGCCCCGACCATCGCCAGCAAAGCGAAGCGGCGACATGACGGCGCTCGACGAACTGAAGGAACCGCCTGCACGGAGCTATCTTTCGTCCCTGAACGAGGCCCAGCGCGAGGCTGTCGAATTTGGCGTCGACCGCCGCGCAGGCGCGTCCCTGCCGGGGCCGCTGCTGGTGATCGCCGGCGCCGGATCGGGCAAGACCAATACGCTGGCGCATCGGGTTGCGCACCTGATTGCGAACGGCGCCGATCCCGGCCGGATATTGCTGCTGACCTTCTCCCGGCGGGCCGCGGTGGAAATGACGCGACGTGTCGATCGCATCGTCGGGTCCCTGATGAAGGGCCATC
>JBAZOF010000235.1:0-4273 GCA_041648855.1 Sulfuritalea sp.
ATGCGCGGTGTAGCAACCGGCGCAGCCGCAGGCCGCCTCCTTGGCACTTTGCGCATGCGGCGCGGAATCGGTGCCGAGGAAGAATTTCGGATTGCCCGAAACCGCCGCGGCAAGAAGCGACTGCCGGTGGCTCTCGCGCTTCAGCACCGGCAGGCAGTAATGGTGCGGACGGATGCCGCCGGCGAACATCGCATTGCGATTGAGCAGCAGATGATGGGCCGTCAGCGTGCCCGCCACATTCGCGCCGCTGTCCTTGACGAACTCGATGCCGTTGCGGGTGGTGACGTGTTCGAGCACCACTTTCAGTGCCGGAAAATCACGCAGCAGCGGTATCAGCACGCGGTCGATGAAGACCGCCTCGCGGTCGAAAACATCCACGGCCGGATCGGTGACTTCGCCATGCACCAGCAGCGGCACGCCGAGCGTTTCCATGCGCGCCAAGGTCGCCACGCATTTCTTCAGGTCGCTGACGCCGGCATCGGAATTTGTGGTCGCCCCCGCCGGATAAAGCTTGATCGCATGCACGAAACCGCTGGCCTTGACGGCATCGATCTCGGCCGCAGGCATGTTGTCGGTCAGATACAGCGTCATCAGCGGTGTGAAATTCATCCCCGCCGGCAGCGCGGCCAGGATGCGTTCGCGGTAGGCCGCGGCCAGCGCCACGGTGGTTACCGGCGGCCTCAGATTTGGCATCACGATGGCGCGCGCAAAGCGCCGCGCGGTGTCGGGCAGAACGGCGGCGAGCGCCTCGCCATCGCGCAGATGCAAATGCCAGTCGTCGGGGCGTGTGAGTGTCAGGGTCTGCATGGCAGGAATTATACGGGGGTCGTGTTCAGGCGTCCTTGAGCTGCAGCGCTCGCGCATACAAGGCGTTTTTCGGCTGGCCGGTGATTTCCGCCGCCAGCTTGGCCGCCTGCTTGACCGGCAACTCGGCCAGAAGCGCTGTCAGCACACGCTCGGCCTCGGCATCCATACCTTCGCGCGGCGGTGGCGCCGAAACCACCAGCACGAACTCGCCGCGCTGGTGATTGGCATCGGCCGCCAGCCACGCCGGCGCGGCCGCCAGCGGCATGCGTTCGATCTGCTCGAACATCTTGGTCAGTTCGCGGGCGATCACTATTTCGCGTTGCGGCTCCAGCAGTTCGACCAGGTCGGCAACCGTTTCCATCACCCGGTGCGGCGCTTCGTAGAACACCAGGGCCGCATCGACGGCGGCGAGTTCCGCGATCGCCGTCTTGCGAGCGCCGACTTTTGCGGGCAGGAAGCCGACGAACAGAAAGCGCTGGTCCACCAGACCGCTTGCCGACATCGCCGCGATCGCCGCGCTCGGCCCCGGCAACGGGATCACCCGGAAGCCGGCCGCGCGCACCGCCGCGACCGTGCGTGCGCCGGGATCCGAGACGCCCGGCGTGCCGGCATCCGACACCAGCGCGACGCGCCGGCCCTCGCCCAGCAGCCGGACCAGTTTTTCAGCGGCCTCGTTCTCGTTGTGCTGGTGCAAGGCGAGGGTCGGCACCTTGATGCCGTGATGATCGAGCAGGTGGCGCACGTGGCGGGTGTCCTCGCAGGCGACCAGATCGACGCCGCGCAGTGTTTCCAGCGCACGCAGGGTGATGTCGCCGAGATTTCCGATCGGCGTGGCGACGACATACAATGCATTTTCCATGTCCGTCATTCTAGAGCGCCCAGCCGTCCGATGAGCACGAGGCAAGCCAAAGGCGCCGCGGCCGAGCAATTGGCGGCCGACTATCTGCAACGCAAAGGGCTCTCCGTCATCGAGCGCAACTTCCGGGTGAAGGGCGGCGAAATCGACCTGGTCTGCCGCGACGGCAAGGCCACGGTATTCGTCGAAGTGCGCCTGCGCAGCCGCGGCGACTTCGGCGGCGCGGCTGCCAGCATCACGGCCGCCAAACAGGGCCGCCTGATTCTCGCTGCGCGGCACTGGCTGCTGCGCCACGGCGAAACACCCTGTCGCTTCGACTGCGTGCTGCTCGACGGCGTCGAAGCCAGCAACATTGAGTGGCTGCGGGATGCGTTTGCCGCTGACTAAATTGCTCCTGGGGCTCGCCCTCGGTCTCGCCGCCAGCCTGACGGCGCTGGCCGGCGACATCCGCGTCCTGGTGCAAAGCTCGCCCCTGGCCGGCTTTCGCTACTATGCCGGCGAGGCTCTGTGGCAGGACATGCGCGAAGGCGACCGCCTGACGATGGTGCGCGAAGCCGACAACCCGCACGACGCCAACGCGGTACGCATCGAGTGGCGCGGGCAGAAGCTCGGCTATCTGCCGCGCGCCGAAAACCGCGCCGTCGCCACCGCGATCGACAACGGCGACGCCGTGGATGCCCGCATCGCCAAATTGCGCCAGCACCGGAGTCCCTGGCAGCGGGTGCTGATCGAAGTATTTGTTGTACTCTAGGCGCCCTATTCCGGCCTCAGCCGGCTGTTAAGGCCGGCTATCCTCAGCCGGTTGCATTCATTCACGAAGCAAAGACCCGATCCATGTCACTCGCCGACCGCATCCAGCAACAGTTCAATGACAGCGCCGCCACCAAGGTCGCGGCCCTGGCCGTCATGGCCGCGCCGATCGAGGCCGCCGCGCGGCGCATGGTCCACAGCCTCGCGGCCGGCGGCAAGGTGATGGCCTGCGGCAACGGCGGCTCGGCCGCCGATTCGCAGCACTTCGCCGCCGAACTGCTCAACCGTTTCGAGAAGGAGCGCCCCCCGCTGGCGGCGATCGCGCTCACCACCGACACCTCGACCTTGACCTCGATCGCCAACGACTACCGCTACGAGGATGTCTTCGCCAAGCAGGTACAGGCGCTGGGGCGCAGCGGCGACGTGCTGCTGGCCATCTCGACCTCCGGCAATTCGCCCAACGTGATCGAGGCCATCCACACGGCGCACGCCCGCGGCGTCACCGTAGTGGCGCTGACCGGCAAGAAGGGCGGCAAGATCGCCGCGCTGCTCGGACCCGACGACATCCACCTGTGCGTGCCTGCCGAACGCACCGCCCGAATTCAGGAAGTACACCTGCTTGCCATCCACTGTCTATGCGACGGCATCGACGCCTTGATACTGGGAGAAACTCAATGAACATCCGAAACGCTATTTGCGCAAAAGTGCGCAACTTTGCTGTACTTGCCCTCTGCGCCCCCATTCTGGCCGGCTGTTTCGGCGCTGCCGCCGTCGGCGTCGGTGCCGGCGCATTGATGCTGACGGACCGCCGCAATCCGGAAACCTATGTCTCCGACGAAGGCATGGAAATTCGCGCCCTCAATCGCATTGGCGAGAAGTACGGCGAAAAGGTGCATGTCAATGTGATCAGCTACAACCGCATGATGCTGGTGACCGGCGAAGTGCCGACGGAGGTGATCAAGGCCGACGTCGAAAAGATTGCCGCGAGCGTACCCAACGTCAAGTCGATCAGTAACGAACTGGCCATCGCCGGGCCGTCGAGCTACGGCGGTCGCAGCAATGATTCCTACATCACGTCGAAGGTCAAGGCGCGCTTTGTCGATGCCGGCAAGTTCCAGCCCAACCACGTCAAGGTGGTGACCGAGGCCGGCGTGGTATTCCTGCTCGGGCTGGTGACCCAGGCCGAGGCCAATGCCGCGGTGGAGATCGCCCGTACCACCGGCGGCGTGCAGAAGGTGGTGCGCGTCTTCGAAATCATCAGCCCGGAACAGGCCAGGGCCATCGACAACACATCGCCCCCGGCATCGGCCGCCAAGCCGGCACCTGCCAAGTAGGACCGCCACGCATGGGGCTTGTTCACGCGGGGCCGCCCGCCTTCGAGGTCAAGATAACCGCCCCGGCCGATCTGGCCGAACGCATCGCCCTGCTGCCGCGACCGCTGGTATTTACCAACGGCTGCTTCGACATCCTGCACCGCGGCCATGTCACCTACCTGGCGCAGGCCCGCAGCCTCGGCGCCTCGCTGATCGTGGCCGCCAACTCGGATGCTTCGGTCAAGCGCCTGGGCAAGGGCGACGACCGCCCGGTCAATCCGCTGGCCGACCGCATGGCACTGCTGGCCTCGCTCGAATGCGTTTCGCTGGTGACCTGGTTCGATGAGGACACGCCGATTCAGCGCATCCTCGATTGCCGGCCCGACGTGCTGGTCAAGGGTGGCGACTGGCCGGTGGAAAAGATCGTCGGCTCCCGCGAAGTGATCGCCTGGGGCGGAGCGGTGCACTCGATCCCCTTCATTCACGAGCGCTCGACCACGGCGCTGATGGACAAGATTCGTCGGCTCTAGGAGCGGCTCAAAAGTTC
>JBAZOF010000236.1:0-4266 GCA_041648855.1 Sulfuritalea sp.
GTGGGCCATCATGCCCAGCACGCCATGGAATTCGTGGGCCATGGTGGCCATGCCCTTGTGGACGCCGGCAATGGTGATCGCGCCGCCGAACCAGTTGCCGTAGAGAATCGTGCCGATCAGCCAGCCGGACGCAATCGCCGGTATCGACAGCAGAATCAGCGGCACGGTGACGACCTTGGGCGACTCGTGCGGCTCGGCGGGACCGTGATGGCCATGGTCGTCATGGTGCGCGTCGTGGCCATGGGCGTCATGTGCGGCTTCGCGGAAGCGCTCCTTGCCATGGAAGGTGAAGAAGATCAGGCGGAAGGAATACAGGCCGCCGACGAAGACCGCCGCAAGCGCGCAGAAATAGGCGAAGCCCGCGCCCGGCACCTGGGCCAGATGCACGGCCTCGATGATCGAATCCTTGGAGAAGAAACCGGCGAAGGGCGGCAGGCCGGCATTGGCGAAGGCGCCGATCAGCATGGTGGCGTAAGTGATCGGCAGGTATTTCCTCAGCCCGCCCATGCGCCGCATGTCCTGCTCGTGGTGCATGGCGATGATCACCGAGCCGGCACCGAGGAACAGCACCGCCTTGAAGAAGGCGTGCGTCATGAGGTGGAAGATCGCCACCGAATAGGCCGAGGCGCCCAGTGCCATGGTCATGTAACCGAGCTGCGACAGGGTCGAGTAGGCGACGACGCGCTTGATGTCGGTCTGCACGATGGCGATCAGCGCCATGAACAGCGTGGTGATCGCGCCGATGACGATGACGAAGGACAGGGCCGTGTCCGACAGTTCGAACAGCGGCGACATGCGCGAGACCATGAAGATGCCGGCCGTGACCATGGTCGCGGCGTGGATCAGCGCGGAGATCGGGGTCGGGCCTTCCATCGAGTCGGGCAGCCAGACATGCAGCGGGAACTGCGCCGACTTGCCCATGGCGCCGATGAACAGGCAGATGCAGACGGCGGTGATCAGCGGCCAGCCGGTGACGGCTTCGGTGATCGTGGCGAGTTCGTTGCGCTTGGCGAACACCTCGGCGTAATCGAGGCTGCCGGCGTATGCGGCGATCAGGCCGATGCCGAGCAGGAAGCCGAAGTCGCCGACGCGGTTGACCAGGAAGGCCTTGAGGTTGGCGTAGATCGCCGTCGGCCGGGTGTACCAGAAGCCGATCAGCAGATACGAGACCAGACCCACCGCTTCCCAGCCGAAGAACAGCTGGACGAAGTTGTTCGACATCACCAGCATCAGCATCGAAAAGGTGAACAGCGAGATATAGCTGAAGAAGCGCTGGTAGCCGGGGTCATCCGCCATGTAGCCGATGGTATACACGTGCACCATGAGCGAGACGAAGGTCACCACCAGCATCATCATCACGGTCAGCGGATCGATCAGGAAGCCGACTTCGAGCTTGAGGCCACCGGATTGCATCCAGGTGTAGACGGCGCCGTTGAATACGTGGCCGGCCTGCACGTCCTGGTAAATCACAACCGACAGCGCGAAGGAAATCGCAACGCCGAGGATGGTGACCACATGCGAACCGGTGCGGCCGAGGATCTTGCCGAAGAAACCGGCCAGGATGGCGCCGGCCAGCGGGGCCAGGGGAACCAGTAAGTAGAGTGTCTTCATTCCCGCTAGCCCTTCAGAGTGTCGAGGTCTTCGACATCGATCGAGGACAGGTTGCGGAACAGCACCACCAGAATGGCGAGACCGATGCCCGATTCGGCGGCTGCAACGACGAGGATGAAAAAGACGAAGAGCTGGCCCGAGAGGTCATTGAGATAGTGCGAGAAGGCGACAAAATTCAGATTCACTGCCAGCAGCATCAACTCGATGGCCATCAGCAGCACGATCAGGTTCTTCCGGTTGAGGAAGATGCCGACGATGCTGATGGCGAACAGGATCGCAGCCAGAATCAGGTAGTGTGAAAGCGAGACCATGCCTATTCCCCTTCCTTCGCCGCGGCAGCGGGAAGTTCCACTTCAGGCGCCATCTTGACCAGCCGCATGCGGTCCTTGGCCTTGACCGCAATCTGGTCGGATGAATGCATGGCCTTGTTGTCCTTGCGCCCGCGCAGCGTCAGCATGACCGCCGCGATGATGGCGACCAGCAGGATGACCGACGCGATTTCGAAGGGGTAGGCGTAGTCGGTATAGAGCAGGCGCGCCAGTTCCTTGGTGTTGCTGTAGTTCGCCGGCATGCTCTGCGGCGGCAGGTGGGCCAGGCCGAAGTAGCGGCCGGAGAGAACCACCGCCATCTCGCCGACCATCAGCAGGCCGACCAGCGCGCCCAGCGGCAGGTTCTTCCAGAAGCCCTGACGCACGCGCTCGATGTTGATGTCGAGCATCATCACCACGAAAAGGAACAGCACCATTACCGCGCCGACATAGACCATGATCAGCGCGAGGGCGAGGAACTCGGCCTGCAGCAGCATCCACAGTCCCGCCACGTTGAAGAAGGCCAGCACCAGGAACAGCGCCGCGTGCACCGGATTGCGCGCCGTGATCACGCGCAGCGCGGCGACCACCGTGATTGCGGAGAAGAGGTAGAAAAGAATGGTCTTGAATTCCATGGCTGGATTAGCGTGGCGTTAACGTAACATCAGCGGTAAGGGGCGTCCTGCGCACGATCGGCGGCGATCTGCGCCTCGTTGCGGTCGCCCACGGCCAGCAACATCTGCTTCGTGTAGTAAAGGTCGCCGCGCGCCTCACCGTGGTATTCGAAGATGCGCGTCTGGACTATGGCGTCGACCGGGCAGGCCTCTTCGCAGAAACCGCAGAAGATGCACTTGGTCAGATCGATGTCGTAGCGCGTGGTGCGGCGCGAGGTTTGCCCATTCGCGTCGGTGCGCTCCGCCGACTCGATGGTGATCGCCAGCGCCGGGCATACCGCCTCGCACAGCTTGCAGGCAATGCAGCGTTCCTCGCCGTTGGGATAGCGGCGCAACGCATGCAGGCCGCGGAAGCGGTTGCCTTGCGGCGTCTTCTCTTCCGGATACTGGATGGTGATCTTGCGCGCGAACATGTAGCGGCCGGTCACCGCCATGCCCTTGAACAGTTCCTTGAGGAACAGGCTACCAATGAAATCTTTTGCACCCATGATGATCTCTCTCGGCCCTATTTCCAGATAGTCAGCGGCGACATCATCCAGACGCCGACCACCAGAATCCAGACCAGCGTGAGCGGCACAAACACCTTCCAGCCCAAGCGCATGATCTGGTCATAGCGATAGCGCGGGAAGGTGGCCCGAATCCAGAGGAAGAAGAACAGGATCGCTGCCATTTTCGCCGCCATCCAGTGAAAGCCGTCGGGAATGAAGCCGAAGGGGGACAGCCAGCCGCCGAGGAAGAAGATCGAGGTCATCGCCGAGATCAGGATCATGTTGGCGTATTCGGCGAGGAAGAACATCGCGAAGGCCATGCCCGAGTACTCGACCATGTGACCGGCGACGATTTCCGATTCGCCTTCGACCACGTCGAACGGTGCGCGGTTGGTTTCGGCCACGCCGGAAATCAGGTAGACGGCGAACATCGGCAGCAGCGGCAGCCAGTTCCAGGAAAACACGCCGAGTCCCCAACCGGCAAACTGGCCCTTGCTCTGGACGTTGACGATTTCGGTCAGGTTGAGGCTGTTCGACACCATCAGCACGGTGATCAGGCCGAGGCCCATCGAGACCTCGTAGGAGATCATCTGCGCCGAGGCGCGCATGGCGCCGAAGAACGGGTACTTGGAGTTCGACGCCCAACCGGCGACGATGATGCCGTAGACGCCGACCGAACTGATGGCCAGTAGATACAGCACGCCGGCATCGACGTTGGCCAGCACCCAGCCCGGCGAGAAGGGAATCACCGCCCAGGCAGCCAACGCCGGCGCAATGGCCATGATGGGGCCGAGCACGAACAGTTTCTTGTCTGCCGCGGTCGGGAACAGCACTTCCTTGAGGAACAGCTTCAGACCGTCGGCAATCGGCTGCAACAAACCCCACGGGCCGACACGGTTGGGTCCGATGCGAACCTGCATCCAGCCGATGACCTTGCGCTCCCAGAAGGTCAGATAGGCGACCGACAGCAGCAGTGGAGCCATGATCAGGACGATCTTGACCAGTGTCCAGAGCAGCGGCCAGACCGGCTTGATCGTCGGCCACAGGGGGCCGAGCACGCTTTCGACGAAGGGCAGAACGGTGGCTTCCATCATGCCTTCTCCACAGTCAGGACGGAGGACATCGCACCCAGCGCGACGGTATGGGCGTGAGCGGCGGCAATGCGCACCACCCCATCGGGCAACC
>JBAZOF010000237.1:0-4245 GCA_041648855.1 Sulfuritalea sp.
GCGTGGTCGGGCGCTTTTGAGGGCGATGCGGGCGGTGATGCGGTCGATGTCGGCGAAGCCCGAGAGCGCCTTGGCCAGCGCCGCGAACGGGCCGTTGCCGGCATCGCCGATCAGTGCCGCGACCGCCTCGTGGCGCGAGCGCGGAATGCTGCGTTCGGTCAGCGGGTGATGCAGGCAATGGCGCAGCCAGCGCGAACCCATGCTGGTAGCGCAGGTGTCGAGCAGCGAGAGCAGGGTGGGAGCCGCTTCGCCGCGCAGGGTTTCCGAGATTTCCAGATTGCGCCGGGTCGCGGCGTCGAGGCGCAGAAAGCTGCCCTCGCGCTCCACCGTGAGTTGGGTGACATGGGCCAGCGCTTGCAACTGTGTTGCCTGCGCGTAGCGGTAGAGCGCGCCCGCCGCGGCCAGCGCGAGTTCTTCGTCGTGCACGCCGAAGCCGGCCAAGTCACGGGAGCCGAAATGCTCGGCCAGCGCATTGGCCGCGGCACGTGCATCGAAGTGCCAGTCGGGCAGATGCTGGCTGACGGCGCGGTGCTCCGGCACGCCGCTGCGAAGACCGTCGGGCAGCAGCAGTTCGGCCGGGCGCAGGCGCTCGAAGTGGGCGGGCAGGGCGTCGAGCGAGGTTTCCAGCAGGCGCAGGTCGCCATTGGCGAGATTGAGCCAGGCAAGGCCTGCGCGCTGGCGGTCGATGGTCAGCGCCAGCAGCAGGCTGTCATGCTTGTCGTCGAGCAGGTTGGCGTCGGTCAGCGTGCCCGGCGTGACGATGCGCGTCACGGCGCGTTCGACCGGGCCTTTCGCCAGCGCCGGATCGCCGATCTGTTCGCAGATGGCTACCGAGACGCCGAGCTTGACCAGCTTGGCCAGGTAACCGTCGACAGCATGGTAGGGAATGCCGGCCATCGCAATCGGCTTGCCGGCCGACTGGCCGCGCGCGGTCAGCGTGATGTCGAGCAGGCGCGCCGCCTGTTCGGCATCTTCATAGAACAACTCGTAGAAATCCCCCATGCGGAAGAACAGCAGCTTGTCCGCATGCTCCGCCTTGGCGCGCAGCCACTGCTGCATTACGGGTGTGTGTGCCGCCAGTTCGGCGGCCGTCAAGGCGGCCGACATCAGGCTCGGGTTACGCCTTGAGTTTTGCGGTCAGATGAGGGGTAATGATTTGCAGCAACTGCGAAAAGATCTTCGGGTTGCCGCCGATGACGTTGCCGGTCTTCATGTAATTGGATTCGCCGGCCAGATCGCCGACCAGGCCGCCGGCCTCGGTAATCAGCAGGCTGCCGGCAGCCATGTCCCAGGGCGACAGGCCGAGTTCCCAGAAGCCGTCCATGCGGCCGCAGGCGACCCAGGCGAGATCGAGCGCCGCGGCGCCGGGCCGGCGCATGCCCGCGGTCTTTTGCGCGATTTCGCGGAAGATCGCCAGGTAGGCGTCGATGTGGTCGAACATGCGATACGGAAAGCCGGTGCCGATCAGCGCTTCATCGAGCTTGGTGCGCTTGGCGACGCGGATGCGCTTTTCGTTGACGAAGGCGCCGCCGCCCTTGCTGGCGGTGAAGATTTCATTGCGGTTGGGATCATAGACCACGGCTTGCGTCATCACCCCGCGGTGGGCCAGGGCGATCGAAATGGCATATTGCGGCACGCCGTGAATGAAGTTGGTAGTGCCGTCCAGCGGATCGATGATCCACTGGTATTCGCTGTCCGCGCTGGTGCCGGCCAGCCCCGACTCCTCTGCTAGAATTCCATAGGTCGGATAGGCCTCGCGCAATACATCGAGAATCGCCGCTTCCGCGGCGCGGTCGACCTCCGTCACGTAATCGCTCTGCTGCTTGACGTCGATCCTGAGCTTGTCGACGTCGAGGCTGGCGCGGTTGATGATCTGGCCGGCGCGACGCGCGGCTTTGACGGCTATGTTCAGCGTGGGATGCATGGATTTTTACGGCGGGGCAGCCAAAGATGGGCGCAATCAGCGCGCGAAGTGCGCAATTCTAATATGAACACCACGCCATTGCCCGAACCTGCCGTCCTCGATCGCATCCGCATCGTCCTCTCGCATCCCAGTCATCCGGGCAATATCGGTGCGGCCGCGCGGGCGATGAAGACCATGGGGCTGTCGCGCCTGGTACTGGTGAACCCGCGCACCTTTCCCGACGCCCAGGCCGATGCCATGGCGGCTGGGGCCACCGATCTGCTGGTGCAGGCCGAGGTGGTGATGTCCTTGCCCGAAGCCTTGTCCGGCACAGTCCTGGCTGTGGCGATGACCGCGCGCCGCCGGGAACTGGCGACGCCCGCCCTGTGGGCCCGCGACGCAGCCGCGGAAGTGGTGGCGATGGCATCGAGCGGCGACGTTGCGATCGTCTTCGGCAACGAGACCTCGGGGCTGTCCAACGAAGAACTGGGGCAGTGCCGGCGCTGGGCGATGATTCCGGTCAATGTCGACTTCAGTTCCCTGAATCTCGCCGCGGCGGTGCAGGTGATGGGCTATGAGCTGCGCCTGGCGGCACTCGACCCCGGTCGGCCGCCGGCGATTTCGGGGGCAGGGGAACTCGCCAGCCATGACGAAGTGGAGGGACTGATCACCCATATCGAGCGCGCGGCGATTGCCAGCGAGTTCCTCGATCCGGCGAGCCCGAAGCGGCTTATTCTGCGGTTGCGGCGCATGTTTTCCCGCGCCGCACCGGAAAAGGAAGAGGTCAATATTTTGCGCGGATTGTTTGCAGCACTGGAAAAAGGGATTTCCGGCCCGATCAAGGGTAAAGCGAACCCTGAAAATAAAACTTGACCCCGGCGCTCGGGATTTCTACCATTTCAGCAAGTTCTAATAGAAGAAGTATCCATGCTCTCCCGACTGCGTGAAGATATCTCCTGCGTTTTCGAACGCGATCCGGCCGCCCGTTCCACTTGGGAGGTGCTGACCTGCTATCCGGGCTTCCATGCCCTGACGCTGCACCGTGCCTCGCACTGGCTCTGGAGCGCGCGCTTGCGCTGGCTGGCGCGCTTCCTGTCGCATTTCACGCGCTGGATCACCGGCATCGAGATTCATCCCGGCGCGACCATCGGCCGCCGAGTCTTCATCGACCACGGCATGGGTGTGGTCATCGGCGAGACGGCGGTGATCGAGGATGAATGCACGCTCTATCACGGCGTCACGCTGGGCGGCACGTCGTGGAACAAGGGCAAGCGGCATCCCACCTTGCAGCGCGGCGTGGTGATCGGCGCCGGGGCCAAGGTGCTGGGGCCGATTACCTTGGGTCAGGGCGCCAAGGTCGGCTCGAACGCCGTGGTGGTGCGCGACGTCCCGGCGGGGGCGACGGCGGTAGGCATTCCGGCGCGTATCGTCGAGGACCACCGCGAGATCGACCGTGAGGTCAAGGCCGGGCAGATGGGCTTCTCCGCCTATGCCGTGACGCGTAACGAGGATGATCCGCTGGCGCAGGCGATACACGGCCTGCTCAATCATGCGGTGGAAACCGACCGGCGCATCGAGGCCCTGCTGAAAACCATGGAGCGTTCCGGGGTATCGCTGGAAGACGACGTCGCCACCGCCGACAAGTTCGATCCCAATTATTTGTCGAAAATAGTTGACTAAAAAGATCGGGATACCATATAGTTGATTGAAATGCTCAGGTATTGGTCCTGAAGCGTTTCCCAGCTGTATTACCCCGACGGAGACTTCAAATGAGACTGACGACCAAAGGACGTTTTGCAGTAACCGCGATGATCGATCTTGCCCTGCGCCAGCACACCGGCCCGGTGACCTTGGCCGGCATCAGCGAGCGGCAGAAGATTTCCCTTTCCTACCTCGAACAACTGTTCGGCAAGCTGCGCCGTCGCCAGCTGGTATCCAGCGTGCGCGGACCGGGCGGCGGCTATTGTCTGGCCAAGCCGCTGGAAGCGGTTTCGGTTTCCGACATCATCCATGCGGTCGATGAGTCGCTCGATGCCACGAATTGCGGCGGCAAGGGCAACTGTGCCGAGGATCAGCGTCCCTGCATGACCCACGAGCTGTGGACCAGCCTCAATGAAAAGATGTTCGAATACCTCAATTCGGTCAGCCTCGCCGAACTGGTCGCCCAGCAGCGCGAAAGGACCGGTACCGCCAACGTGCTGCATGACGAGCGTCCGTTGCGCCGCGTGCGCCGTCCGGTCGAGGAACTCGTCGCCGCCTGATAGCGCGCAAGCCTTGCCATGTTCGCTCCCGTCTATTTCGATCACAACGCCACCACGCCGCTCGATCCGCGTGTGCTGGAA
>JBAZOF010000238.1:0-4243 GCA_041648855.1 Sulfuritalea sp.
CCCGGCGGGTGGTGCGGATTATTGCGAAAGGATCCACTGCGCCAGGTTGCTCAGCTCTTTCGGATCCCTGGTCTCGATGTTCTTGTGATCTTCCTCCGTGCCGTCCTCGAGCTTGACCTTGGGGCCGGTGGTCATTTGCTTGATGGCATCCTTCTCGCCGAGTTTCTTTTCCTTGTACTTGGCGGCGATCTTCTTGTAGGACGGCCCCTTCTTGGTCTTGTCGATGGCATGGCACTTGAAGCAGTCATTCTTCTTGGCGAGGGCCTTGGCGGCATCCTCATCGACCGCGGCATGGACGGGGGTCAACCCGGCCAGGGCAAAGAACAGTGATCCGGCCAACAGAAAGCTGGTTTTGATTTTCATGATTCGGCTCCGAAATAAATAGTGGAATGCGCTCTAACGCCCCGTTTTTTCCAGGATATCCCTGCTCTCCGAACGCCCCTGGAATTGCGTCGGGCCTTGCCGCCATTACCCCGAAAACGCAGGAATGTCGCGGAACACGGTAGTTGGTTTGACGGGCATGTGTCAATCGGACAATTCCTACAACCCATCGTCGAACTCACCCCTTGGTACATTGAGAATTGAAGGCGGCGACTTGAAAAAGCACCGCTCTAAAAAGGCCGGAAACGCCGGCGACTCGGGCTTGCCGCAGAGCGCTGCACCTCAGGAATCGGCAGGGGACAGGCGGCCTGGCCAAGGGGTTAAACTTGGCCTCGGTCGGCGTGCTTCCGGCGATCGGAAACGCAGATACGAGCACCGGCAGGCTGCCGAGAACTGCGTTTCCCATCTTCGATCCCCTTGTTGGCAACGAACTAGCCCGGCAAACGTGCAAGCCTTGTGCCACCAGGCATTTCCACGCAGAAGTCAACCAATGGACGAGGGAAATCACTTCAGGTTTGTCGCAAAATCGCGACGCCTGTCACTTGTCGATGACACCCGGGAATCATCCCCGCATACGTCGTCTGTCGCGGGATGCCGCCTGCCGTCGCAACGCGCCGTGCGGCGATGCATGAATATCTTTCATGCCTCGCGCCGCAAGGGTTCGGCGCGTCAGGTCGTCGCCGGCTTGACCGCGCGGTGGAAACCGATCATGCCGTAGAACACCGTATCCACCGTCACCTCGACAAAGCCCAGTTCGCGCAGCACGATCGACAACTCTTCGGCGGTATAGAACAGGTCCAGCGCGTCGATGAAGTACTGCTTGAACTTGGTCGCCGCGGGGCTGCTGCCGACGATCAGGCTGGTGAAATTGAGGCAGGTCTTGAGGTAGGCGTAGTAGAGGTTCTTCACGATCACGTTGCGCGGACGCAGCATGTCGGAATGGTGGAAATGTCCGCCCGGCTTCAGCACCCGCAGGATCTCGGTGAACACTTCCCGCACGCGCAGGTGGCGCGAGGCGAATTGCAGCGTGACGACATCGAAGTGGTTGTCGGGAAACGGCAGCGTGTGCACGTCGCCGATGGTGCTCTTGATAGTGAAACCGAGCGCCGCGGCATTCTGCTGCCCCACGGTCTGCATCTCGGCGCTGCGGTCCATGGCATGCACGTCCAGCGTCGATTCGCGCTTGAGCAGGGCGATGCCGATGGCGTTGGTGCCGGCGCAGACATCCAGCACCTTCTGCTGCGGCCTGATGTCCACCGTCTGCATGAAGCGCTTGAGAAAGGTGCTCCAGAGGCCGAGCGCGGCGATTTCATTGGCACGGTCGTAATAGCGCGCAATATCCGCAAACGCATCGTTCAACTCGTTGCTCCAGACGTCGCCGAAGCGCTGCTCGCGTGCTGCCTCGCGCGCGGCGAGTGGGGGGGGTGCCATTATTGTTTTCTCCTGCGGTGGGATTGAATCGCTGCGGTGCGACGCCGGGATTTAGCGCTCGCGGCGACAGGCTGTCAAGTCAGGGTTTGCCGAAGCAAAGCGCGGTCCATCAAGGCTGACCATTTTATATCTAAACCACGCGCATGAACGATGCACAGCTGCCCGGTCAGTGCGGTATCCGCTCCGGCGGTACCGCCTTGCCGAACAGGAAGCCCTGAAAAGCCAGGCAGTTGTGGCTGGCGAGAAACTCGCGTTGCGCCTCCGTCTCCACCCCTTCGGCGATGACCGTCAGGCCCATGCTGTGTGCCAGCGCGACGATGGTGCGGGCGATCGCGGCATCGTTCGGATCGGTCAGCACGTCGCGGATGAATGACTGGTCGATCTTCAGTTGATCGAGGGGCAGCCGCTTCAAATAGGACAGGGAGGAATAGCCGGTACCGAAATCGTCCAGCGAGAAACTGACGCCCGCGGCCTTCAGGGTGGTCATCTTGACGATGGTGTCCTCGACGTCGGCGAGGAACAGGCTTTCGGTCAGTTCCAGCTTCAACTTTTCGGGGTCGGCGCCCGTATGCTCGATCGTTGTCAGGGCCTGCTGGACGAAGTGCTCATGATGAAACTGGCGCGCGCTGACATTGACCGCCATGGTCAGGTGGGACTTGCCCGGATCCTTGCGCCAGATCGCCAGGCGCGCACAGGCCGTTTCGAGCACCCACTGGCCCAGGGCCAGGATCAGCCCGGTTTCCTCGGCAAGCGGAATGAACTCGTTGGGGCCTATCAGTCCGCGCTGCGGATGACTCCAGCGAACCAGGGCTTCGACGCCCGTCAGCTGACCCCGGGCACCGACCTGGGGCTGGTAGAAGAGCAGGAACTGATGCTCGCGCAGGCCCTTGCGCAAATCGGCCTCCAGCGCGGAGCGGACGGTAACCGCCGCCTGCATGTCGGGCCGGAAAAAGCGCAGGGCGTTGCGCCCTGCGGCCTTGGCCTGGTACATGGCCAGGTCGGCCTGCTGCAACAGTTCGTCGCTGCTTGCATCATGACCGCAGTAGAGGGTGACGCCGATGCTGGGGGTGCAGTTGTATTCCTGGGTGCCCAACTGATAGGCCTGATTGAGAGCCGCGACAATCTTCTCGCCCACCACTTCGGCCTGGGTTGCGGCCTCTGCAGGATTCGCACTCAGATCCTCGAGCATCAGGACGAACTCGTCACCGCCGAGCCTGGCCACGGTGTCGCCTTCCCGGACGCATTCGCTGAGACGCGCCGCCACCAATTGCAGCAGCAGGTCGCCCTTGTCATGGCCGAGGCTGTCGTTGAGGTTCTTGAAGTTGTCCAGATCGATGAACAGCAAGGCCCCGTGGTGCCGGTTGCGGGCGCTGGCAGCGAGCCCGTGTTGCAGACGATCGAGCAGGAGCCGGCGGTTGGGCAGTTGGGTGAGCGGGTCGAAGAAAGCCAGATTCCTGATTTCGTCTTCGGCCGCCTTGCCCTCGCTGATGTCGGAGAAGGCCGCCACGTAATGGGTGATCTGCCCCTCCAGACCCCTCACTGCGGAGATGGTCTGCCACTTGGGAAAGATGTCACCGTTCTTGCGCCTGTCCCATATCTCGCCATACCAGCCGCCCGTGGTGGCCAGCTGGCTCCACATGGCGGCATAGAACTCCTGGTCGTGCCTGCCCGACTTGAGGATCGCCGGCGTCTTCCCCACCACGTCCTCGGCGCTGTAGCCGGTTATCTCGGTGAACGCATGGTTGACCCGCAGAATGGTCCCCTTGGCGTCGGTCACCATGATCCCGTGCAGCGATTCGAAGGCGGTCGCCGCGATGCGCAATTCCTGCTGCAGTTCACGACTTTCCGTAATGTCGCGCGTGACGCCGACAAAGTGCGTGGTGCGGCCCTCGCTGTCCACCACCGGAGCAACCGACAGGTCGCTCCAGAAGGGCGTGCCGTCCTTCTTGAAGTTCATCAGGTGCCCGCTGAAGTGCCGCCCGGCAGCGATGGCGGCGCCCAGCTCGGCGAGGACGGCGGCATCTGCCCTCCGGTTGTGCAGGAAGGCCGGAGTTCGCCCAAGGATATCTGCCTCGGAGTAGCCGGTAATGCGCTGGAATGCCTCGTTGGCGTAAGTGATGCGCCGCTCGGCGTCGGTGATGATCACGCCCTGCGAAATCGAGGCCAGGGCCTGATAGTGCAAACGCAGGATTGCCTCGTGCTTCATCCGCTCCTCGGCCTGGACCACCCCGACCAGATTTTCCCGGAACACGATCATGGCGCGCGCCATGTCGCCGATTTCGTCGCCGCGCCGGCCGTCCATGGCCGTGATCTCGACCGACGCGTCACGGGCCGCGAGCTTGCTCATGGCGTCGATCATCCGGGTCATCGGATTGACGATGCCGCGCGCAAGCGCCGCCGCCACCAGCACGGTCAGCCCCAGCAGGATCGT
>JBAZOF010000239.1:0-4233 GCA_041648855.1 Sulfuritalea sp.
GCCAAGGGTCAGCCGCTGTTCGAGGTGTATAGCCCGGAACTGGTCTCGGCGCAGCGCGAGTACGTGGTCGCGGCGAAGGGCGTCGCGGCGCTGAAGGATGCCAGCGCGGAAATGCAGTCGGGCATGCGCCAGCTGGCCGACGCCAGCCTGGTCCGCCTGCGCAACTGGGATATTTCCGAGGAACAGATCAAGGCGCTGGCGGCGGGAGGCGAGGCAAAGCGCACGCTGACTTTCCGTTCGCCGGTGGGCGGCGTAGTGCTGGAAAAGAAGGCGGTGGCCGGCATGCGCTTCATGCCCGGCGAGATGCTCTACCAGATCGCCGACCTCTCTTCGGTCTGGGTGCTGGCCGACGTTTTCGAGCGCGACATCGCACAGGTCAAGGCCGGGCAGAAGGTCAGGCTCAGCATCAGCGCCTATCCGGAAAAGAACTTTACCGGCACCATCGCCTACATCTACCCGACCTTGAAGGCCGAGACGCGGACGATCCCGGTGCGCATCGAGCTGGCCAATCCGGGCGCGCTGCTCAAGCCCGCCATGTATGCCAGCGTCGAACTGGCGGTGGGCGCGCGCGACAAGGTAGTGACGGTGCCGGTTTCGGCCGTGATCGACAGCGGTACGCGGCAGATCGTTCTGGTGGAGAAAGGCGCGGGCCGCTTCGAGCCGCGCGAGGTCAAACTCGGCGCGCGCAGCGACGATTTTGTGGAAGTGCGGGAGGGCATCAGGGACGGCGAGCCGGTGGTGGTCGCGGCCAATTTCCTGATCGATGCCGAAAGCAATCTCAAGGCGGCGCTGGGCGGTTTGACTGCCGCTGCGGCGCCCGCAGCGGGTGCTGCGCCCAAGTCAGCCAGCCATCAGGCGGCGGGCACGCTGGACGCCGTCGATGCCAAGGCCGGCACGGTCACCGTCACGCACGGCCCGGTCGCCAGCCTTAAATGGCCGGGCATGACCATGGACTTCATGCTGGCCAATCCCTCGCTGACGGAGAAGCTAAAACCGGGCAGTGCGATTGCCATCGAATTCGTCGAGCGCAAGCCGGGCGAGTGGGTGATCACGAAGATGGATGCAGCAGCGCAGACCGGGACGAGCGCGCCGGCAGACCAGCACAAGGGCCACTGAAATGTTGAGTGCCCTGATCGACTGGTCGGCGCGGAACAAGTTCCTCGTCCTGCTGGCCACGCTGTTCGTCACCCTGGCCGGCATCTATGCGGTGCTGCGCACGCCGATCGACGCCTTGCCCGATCTGTCCGACGTGCAGGTGATCGTCTACACCGAATACCCCGGCCAGGCGCCGCAGGTGGTCGAGGACCAGGTCACCTATCCGCTGACCACGGCGATGCTCTCGGTGCCGAAATCCAAGGTGGTGCGCGGCTTTTCCTTCTTCGGCGCGTCCTTCGTGTACATCATTTTCGAGGACGGCACCGACATCTACTGGGCGCGTTCGCGCGTGCTTGAATACCTGAACTTCGCCGTCGGCCGCATGCCCAGGGGCATCACGCCGCAGATCGGGCCGGATGCCACGGGCGTCGGCTGGGTCTATCAATACGCGCTGCTGGCGAAGGACAAGACCCTGGCCGAACTGCGCAGCATCCAGGACTGGTATCTGCGCTACCAGCTGACCAAGGCCCACGGCGTCGCCGAAGTCGCCTCGATCGGCGGTTTCGTGCAGACCTACCAGGTCACCGTCGATCCGGTCAAGCTGCGCGCCTACGGCATTCCGCTGATGAAAGTGGCGCAGGTGATCCGCGACTCCAACCGCGACGTCGGCGGCCGCGTGGTCGAGATGGCCGAGACCGAGTACATGGTGCGCGGCAAGGGCTACCTGCGCGGCAAGGGCGACATCGAACTGCTGGTGGTCAAGAGCGATAAGGGCACGCCGGTGCTGATCCGCGACATCGCCCGCGTCGAGCTGGCGCCCGACGAGCGGCGCGGCCTGACCGAACTCAACGGCGAAGGCGAAGTGGTGTCGGGCATCGTCATGGCGCGCTATGGGCAGAACGCGCTGGAGGTGATCCACAACGTCAAGGAAAAGATAGTCGAAGTTTCGGCCGGCCTGCCGGCGGGGGTCACGATCGAGACTGTGTACGACCGCTCGGAACTGATTCATCGCGCCATCGAAACCCTGAAGCGGACGCTGGCCGAGGAATCGATCATCGTCGCCCTGGTCTGCTTCGTCTTCCTGCTGCATGCGCGCAGTGCGCTAGTGGCGATCCTGATGCTGCCGGTCGGCATCCTGATCGCCTTCATCGCCATGCGCCTGCTCGGCATGACCTCCAACCTGATGAGCCTCGGCGGCATCGCCATCGCCATCGGCGCCATGATCGATGCCGCCATCGTCATGATCGAGAACGCGCACAAGCATCTGGAGCGCCTGCCCGCGGGGCATTCGAGCGGTGATCGCGTAGAGGCCATGATTCTGGCCTGCAAGGAAGTCGGTCCGGCTCTGTTCTTCTCGCTGCTGATCATCACGGTCTCCTTCCTGCCGGTGTTCAGCCTGGAGGGTCAGGAAGGCCGGCTGTTCTCGCCGCTGGCCTACACCAAGACCTTCGCCATGGCCGGCGCGGCGCTGTTGTCGATCACCCTGGTGCCGGTGCTGATGATGCTGTTCATCCGCGGCAAGATCATGCCGGAAGCGAAAAACCCGGTGAATCGCTTCCTGATCTGGATCTATCGGCCGATCATCGCAGGCGTCATGCGCTGGAAGAAGCTGACCATCGCGCTGGCACTGCTGGCTCTGGGCGTTTCAATCTATCCGGCCTCGCGGCTGGGTTCCGAATTCATGCCGACGCTCAACGAAGGCACCCTGTTCTACATGCCGACGTCCTTGCCCGGGATGTCGATCACCAAGGCCGCCGAGTTGTTGCAGACGCAGAACAAGATCATCAAGAGTTTCCCCGAGGTCGCCTCGGTGTATGGCAAGGCCGGCCGCGCCAATACCGCGACCGACCCGGCGCCGACCGAGATGTTCGAGACCGTGATCAACCTCAAGCCGGAATCCGAATGGCGACCCGGCATGACCACCGACAAGCTGATCGCCGAACTGGACAAGGCGCTGCAATTCCCCGGTGTCGCCAACTCGTGGACCATGCCGATCAAGGCCCGCATCGACATGTTGTCGACCGGTATCCGCACGCCGATCGGGATCAAGGTGTTCGGCAAGGACCTCGGCGAGATGGAGAAGCTGGCGCGGGAGATCGAGGCCGTGGTGAAGAAGGTGCCGGGTACCACCTCGGCTTTCGCCGAGCGCATCACCGGCGGCTTCTACCTCGACATCACGCCGGACCGCGAGCAGCTGGCGCGCTACGGCCTTGCCGTCGGCGATCTGCAGGACGTGATCGGCACCGCGTTAGGCGGCGAAATGGTGACCACCACCGTCGAGGGCCGCGAGCGCTTCGGCGTCACCGTGCGCTATCCGCGCGAACTGCGCGCCGATCCGCAGCAGATTGCGCGCGAAGTGCTGGTGCCGACCATGGATGGCGCCATGATTCCGCTCGGACAAGTAGCGAAAGTCGGAGTGGCCAAGGGCGCGCCGGGCATCCGCACCGAGAACGCCCTGCTCTCCGCCTACATCTTTGTCGACATCCGCGAGCGCGACATCGGCGGCTACGTCGCCGATGCGAAGCGTGCGGTGGCAGAAAAGATCAAGTTCCCGCCGGGCTACTACGTCACATGGAGCGGCCAGTTCGAGTACATGGAACGGGCCATCGAGAAAATGAAGGTGGTCATCCCGGTGACGCTGCTGATCATCTTCCTGCTGCTCTACCTGAACTTCCGGCGCCTGACCGAAACCTTCATCGTCATGCTCTCGGTACCTTTCGCGCTGGTCGGCGGCGTCTGGCTGATGTGGTTGCTCCATTACAACCTTTCGGTGGCGGTGGCTGTCGGCTTCATCGCCCTGGCCGGCGTCGCCGCCGAAACCGGGGTGGTTATGCTGATCTATCTCGACCATGCCTGGGAAGCGGCGCAGGCGCGCTGCGCGGCCGAGAATCGCCGTGCCGCCAGCGCCGACTTGTACGCTGCAGTGATGGAAGGCGCGGTCGAGCGGGTGCGGCCGAAAATGATGACCGTCACGGCGATCATGGCCGGCCTCTTGCCGATCATGTGGGGCACCGGAACCGGTTCGGAAGTCATGAGCCGCATTGCCGCGCCGATGGTGGGCGGCATGATCTCCTCGACCATCCTGACCTTGGCGGTGATTCCGGCGATCTACGCGCTGGTCAAGGAATGGCGCCTGCG
>JBAZOF010000240.1:0-4192 GCA_041648855.1 Sulfuritalea sp.
CCAGAGCCAACAGTCGGCGCTGGCGTTACGGCGAGCGGCCCTGCACCGGATGCGCCGCCGGCGGCCGAGAGCCGCAGCGCCGAGCAGGCTCCGGCCAAGGCGGAGGACAAGACCGAGGCCGGCAAGGAAAAAGACGAGAAGAAAGAAGATCGTCCGCGTGAGGACAAGAAGCAGGAACGACGTGCGGCGGTGAAGAAGGCGGCTCAATGCTCCTGATCCGGCACCGGAGTTCTCTTCCGGCGACGACGTACCTCAGCCAGTCAGCTTCTTGCGCCTGATCGCGGTCGCGGCGAACAGCGTCTGTCCGGCCCAGTAGGTGAGGATGATGGGAAACGCCGCGCCGGACAGCGGCTGGGCGAAGCGGTGGATGCCGATCAGCATGTCGGAAAAGCCGAACAGGATGGCGCCCGCCAGCGGGCCCCAGCGGATCAGCGCGTCGTCCTGCGCTTCCAGCGCGCAGGCGGCGGCGCGCCAGATCATCGCGCCGATGACGAGCACATAGACGACCAGCGGCAGCGTCAGCGCGCCGGCGCCGGGCAGCATCAGCCACAGCCCCGTCGCGGCAAAGATGCCCACCGGCACCAGCAGGGCGGGCGCGGGAGTACGGCTCCATTGCAGGAAGGCGGCGACGTACATGCCATGGCCGATGGCGAAGGCGATCATGCCGGGCAGGAAGGCATTGGGCAGCGCGAGGCAGACATCGCCCACGGCGCCCGCCAGCAGGCCCCAGGCGATGCGGCGCCCGGCGCCGCTGCCGGCGTGCTTCCACACCGCCGCGGCCAGCGCGACCACCAGCCATGGCTTGGTCAGCAGCTTGAGCCAGAACATGTCGAGCGCCAGCCCGACCAGGTAGAGGCAGGCCGCCAATACGGCGGTGACGATGAGCAGGACCGGATTCATGTGCCGGCTCATCAGTGGGACGATTTCCGGTGCAGCCACAGCAGTGCGGTCGCCAGCGCGGTCATGGCGACGATGGGCAGGGCGTAGGTGTTGAGGCTGGCCCAGCCGGTGCTGGTGACCAGCACGCCCGATGACAGCGAGGTGAGGCCCTGCACGCCGAGCACGATGAAGTCGTTGGAGCCCTGCACCTTGGCTTTTTCTTCGGGGCGATAGGTCTCGGTCAGCAGCGTGGTGCCGCCGATGAACAGGAAGTTCCAGCCCACACCCAGCAGCACCAGCGCCCACCAGAAAGGCATCAGCGTGACGCCGGAGAGCGCAATGCCGATGCAGACGAACATCAGCGCGGCGCCGACGATCAGGATGTTCAGCACGCCGAAACGCTTGATCAGCCCGCCGGTGAAAAACGACGGAGCGAACATCGCGATGACGTGCCATTGCAGGATGAAGGCGGTGCTTGCAAACGGCAGGCCGCAGATGTCCATGGCCAGCGGTGTCGCCGTCATCAGCAGGTTCATCACGCCATAGCCGCAGGCGGCGGCCAGCACGGCGACCACCAGGGCGGGCTGGCGCGCTATCTGGCGCAAGGGGCGGCCGACGGCCTTTTGCTCGCTGGCCGACAGCGGCGGGATGTCCAGCCGGCTGGCAATCAGCATGGACAGCGCTGCAAAGCCGATCAGCGCGCCGTAGGTGGCAAGGTAGGTCGGCTCCAGCAGCGTGCGCGTCAGCTTGCCGACTTCCGGCCCGATCACGCCGCCGAGGATGCCGCCGGCGAGGGTGAACGAGATCGCCTTGCCCTTCCAGTCGAGCGGCGCGGCGTCGGCGGCGGCGAAGCGGTATTGCTGGCCGAAGGCGTTATAGACGCCGGCAAACACGGTGCCGAAGCAGAGCAGCCAGAAGCTGCCGATGCTCACGGCGAAGGCGGAAATCAGCGCGCCGAGCATACCGATGCCGGCGCCGAGCATGAAGCCGGCGCGACGGCCGTAACGCTTCATGAAGAAGGCGGCCGGCAGGGTCGCCAGCGCGCCGCCGATCACATACGTCGTGATGGGCAATGTCGCCAGCCGCTTGTCCGTCGCGAGTTGCAGGCCGAGCAGGCCGTTGATCGCGACCAGCGTGATGCCGTTGGTCAATAGCAGGGCCTGCGCCGCGGCCAGCAGCGCGATGTTCTTTCTGTGGTTCATGGAGTTTGGGGTTCGATCAGCGCGCGGTAGGCATGCCAGGTGGCGTGTCCTACCAGCGGCATGGTGATGATGAGGCCGAGGAAGGCGGTGGCGATGCCGATGAGGGTCAGCAGGACGATCAGCGCACCCCAGATCAGCATCATCGGCAGGTTGCGCACCAGTGCCAGAAAGCTTGCCAGCATGGCGGTGATCGTATCCTTGTTGCGCTCCAGCATCATGGGGATGGACACCACCGAAACGGCAAACACCAGCATGGCGAAAAAGCCGCCGACGGCGAGATAGGCCAGCAGGAATTCGATGTTGTCGAATTTCAGAAGCTGCGTCATGAAGCTTCCCAGGGTCGGCATGCCGCCCTGATAAAAGAGGGCGAAGATCACCAGCGAGGCGCGCGCCCAGACCAGATAAATGACGATCAGGATCAGCGAGTAGATGCCGAAGCAGCCGAAGTTGCGCTTCCAGACCGTCAGCGTGGCCGGCAGGCTCAGCGCTTCGCCGGTTTCGCGGCGGCGCGAGAGTTCGTAGAGGCCGAGGGCGAGAAACGGCCCGAGCAGCATGAATCCGGCGGTGACGGCGGTCACCAGTTGCACGGCATGGCGGAAGGCCATGAAGAGCAGAAAGCCTCCGAGGGCAAAGGAGATGCCATAAAACAGGCTGGCGAAGCCGCCGGCCTTGAGGTCCTCTGCGCCTCGTCGCAGCCAGTCGAATGGCGCCGACAGCGGCAGTCCGGCGCGGACGACGGGAAACGACGGGTGCTGTTCCTGTGGCGTTTCCATGGCGGTCAGAGCTTGTGAAGAAATCGTAGCGAGCGGGCCGCAGCGGGGTGCGGCCGGAGCGCAGCTACCGGAATGTACGACGTTGTACATGAGGATAGCGAGCACCGCCCAAACGCCGATCCGGAACGCGCAGTAGATTTATTCATAAGCTCTCAGAGTATGAAGCCGCGCAGGGCATCGAGCACCGCATCGGGCTGCTCGGCCATCAGCGCATGGCCGGCGCCGTCGAGGCTTACGCTCCTGACGTCCTTGATTACGGTGGCCAGCTTTGCTGCCGCCTTGGGGTGAGTCATCATGTCCCGGCTGCCGCTGACGACCAATGCCGGGCAGGCCAGCGCGGCGGCGGCTTCCATGCCGTGGCCGTAGGCGTTGCACGCGGCCAGATCGTTGTGCAGCACGCCGGGTTTCTGTCGTTCCATGAGGCGGCGCGCCGCGCCCAGCATCCACATTCCCGGCACGGTGTTGCCGCCGATGGTGCCGCGCGGCGAATGCGACCAAGTGTTGATCATGCTGATCGCCTTGGGTTCATTGTCCTTCGCCGGGCCCAGCAGGACGTCGGATACCGGCATTGGCACGGCGGTGCCGATCAGCGCGATGCGCGCGATGCGCGCCGGATGGCGCCAAGCGCATTCCAGCGCCGTCAGCGAACCCATGCTGTGGCCGACCAGCGAGACGGTTTTCGCCGTATCACCAGCGCCGACTTTCTCCAGCAGCAGCTCGATCCAGTCGGCCAGATCCTCGACCGACGGCAGCGGCTTGCCCGCGCTGCGGCCGTGACCGGGCAGATCCACGGCCAGCACGGCAAAGCCGTGGTGGGCGAACCAGCGGCTTTGCAGGCCCCAGACGCTGTGGTCGTTCTGCGCGCCGTGGATGAACACGACGCAGGGCAGGCCGGCCTCGAAAGGCTTGCCGCCCGTGTAGGCGTAAGCCGCCTGACCGTTGATTTCGATCTCCATGGCTAAACCTTGGCGGCGGCAGCGAGGCCGCGGTTGAGGTCTTCGATCAGGTCGCCGGCATCTTCGAGGCCGATCGACAGGCGGATGGTGCCGGGGTGGATGCCCGCGGCCACCAGCGCGGCATCGGACATGCGGAAATGGGTGGTGGAGGCGGGATGGATCACCAGCGATTTGGCATCGCCGACGTTGGCGAGATGCGAAAAGACGCGCAGGGCTTCGATGAACTTGCGGCCCGCCGCGCGCCCTCCCTTGAGCGTGAAACTGAACACCGACCCGGCCCCGCGCGGCAGCAGCTTTTGCGCCAGCGCATGGTCTGGATGGTTCTCCAGTTCGGGATAGCCCACGCCCTCCACGGCTTCGTGCTTCACCAGATGCGCGACCG
>JBAZOF010000241.1:0-4188 GCA_041648855.1 Sulfuritalea sp.
CGGTCTGTAATGCGGCCGCGGGTGGCGGAAATGTCGATCACCCGTTCGAAACGGGCACGCCCCTTGTCGCCGAGAAACTCGTTGTTGAAACCCTGCAGATAGAGCGAGCGCCCGATCAGCGCGACGAAGGCGCCCAGCAGCACCACCAGCACCAGGCGCTGCCGCCAGGGCGGCAGGCGCTCGGAGAGCAGCGGACTTCTGGAAAACTTGATCGTCTTCATCGCCGGATCAGTTGCCCGGTACTGCGTCGACAGAAATGATCTGTCCCGGCGCAGGCGGTTTCATGCCCAGCTTTTCGCGCGCGGCCTTCTCGACCCGAACGTGGCCGGCCCAGGTGCTTTGTTCGAGCTGCAACTGTCCCCATTCCACATCCAGGTCACGCATGCGCTTCTGCGCAGCCTCCAGTTCGGTGAACAGTTTCCGCGCGCGATGATTGGCGCTCACTGTCGACAGGGCGCAGGCCAGGGTGATAAGAACCAGGATGAGATTGAGGCGCGCCATGCTCAGCGCTTCTCCGCCACGCGCAGCACCGCACTGCGGCAGCGCGGGTTGGCGGCGATTTCGGCGTCGGACGGAAACATCGCCTTGCCCACCAGTTTGACCACCGGCTGCGGCAGATCGACCGCGCGTACCGGCACACCCTTGGGCGGCTGCGGCGGATTGGCCGCATCGCGCAGGAAGCGCTTGACGATGCGGTCCTCCAGCGAATGAAAGCAGATCACGGCGAGGCGCCCGCCCGGAGCCAGTCGTTCAACCGCCCGGGGCAGGATTAACGACAGTTCCTCAAGCTCCCGATTGACGTGAATCCGTAGAGCCTGAAAGGTACGCGTCGCCGGGTGCTGACCCGGTTCCCGCGTGCGGACGACTTGCGCCACGAGCGTGGCAAGCTGTCCTGTCCTTGAAATACCGTGCTCGCTCCGAGCAGCAACAAGCGCCTTTGCAATCGCATGAGCAAACCGTTCTTCGCCATAGTCTCTGATCACCTTTTCTATGTCTGACTGCGATGCCCGCGCCAGGAAATCGGCGGCGGTCTCCCCCTGCGTCGTATCCATGCGCATGTCCAGCGGCGCATCGAAACGAAAACTCATGCCCCGTTCGGGCGTATTCAATTGCGGCGACGACACGCCGATGTCCATCAGCACGCCGTCCACCTGCGCTACACCAATCTTGTCCAGCACCCGGTCGAACTCGCTGAACGCCGCATGGACCAGATGGAAGCGTGGGTCCGCAAGCGAAGCCCCGGCGGCGATCGCGGCCGGGTCGCGATCCAGCGCGATCAGGCGCCCGCCCGCTCCAAGCGAATCGAGAATTGCCCGGGCGTGGCCGCCGCGGCCGAAGGTGGCGTCGACATAGATTCCAGCCGGCTTGATCGCCAGCGCCGCGACCGCTTCGGCCAGCAGCACGCTGACGTGGGAGTCGGCGCTCACAGCGCAAGATTTTCCAGGCCCGGGGGCAACAGTTTGTCGCCCACTGCAAAGATCGCCTCCTGCTGCGCCTTCCAGCCGGCAGCCGACCAGATTTCGAAATGGCGCCCCTGCCCGATCAGCCAGATTTCCTTTTCCAGCCCGGCGTATTGACGCAGGGAAGGGGAAATCAGCAGGCGCCCGGCGCCATCGAGTTCCGCATCCTCGGCAAAGCCCACCAGCAGGCGCCGCACCATCGCGGATTCCACCTGCAAGCTGGGCGCCGCCAGGATCTGGGCGCGAATCGGTTCCCACGCGGGTTGGGGGTAGAGCAGCAGGCAGCGATGCGGATGAGCGGTGACCACCATGCGCCCGTCGCCGGCCGTCACCAAGGCATCGCGGTGCCGAGCCGGGACCGCCATGCGGCCCTTGGCATCGAGATTGAGCGCGGTCGCACCTTGGAACATCTAATCTCCCCCGAACAGGAAATTGGCCGCTAACCGGTCTCAAATTTCCCACTAACCCCCACAAGATCCCACTTTATGACACTTTTTGACGCCGGTCAAGAAAGGATCGAGTTTTCCCCAAGCGCAACAAGGGCTTAGGCGCAAAATCGAATGGAGATTCAGAAGAAAATACTTATTGAAATCAATATGGATAGAAAGCAAATCGAATGTGCTTTCTCAGGAGTCTTGTCGGGTTTTTGTGGCTTAGCCACGCACGTTTCGCCCTGCAGCGTCCCCGGCCGGACAAAGACACCCTTTTGTTGCCCGGCGGCGGACCGGGTACGGCTTGCGGGCTGTCAGTTCCGCCGCTCGCCCATTTTCTCGCCGAGGCGAATCGGGCGCTGCGGCGACCACTCGGCATTGAACTTCATCACGCCGCGCGGAAACAGCATCACCACCGTCGAGCCGAGCAGGAAGCGGCCCATTTCGTCGCCCTGTTTGAGCAGCAGCTGCTGATCCTCATAGCGCCATTCGCGCAAATGGCCGGGACGCGGCGGATTCACCACGCCATGCCACACCGTCGCCATGCTGCCGACTATGGTGGCGCCGACCAGAACCAGCACAAACGGCCCGTGCGCCGATTCGAACACGCAGACGACGCGCTCGTTGCGGGCGAACAATCCCGGCACGCCGCGTGCCGTCACCGGATTGACCGAAAACAGGTCGCCCGGGACATGGATCATGCGCAGCAGGCGGCCCTCGCAGGGCATATGGATGCGGTGGTAGTCCTTCGGGCTCAGGTAAAGCGTGGCGAAGCTGCCGTCCTCGAATAGCGCGGCCAGTTCGCCATCGCCTCCGACCAGGGCCGTCGTCGAATAGCGATGGCCCTTCGCCTGAAAAATCCGGTCGCGCTCGATGGCGCCGAACTGGCTGATCGCACCATCCACCGGGCATATGAAATCGGCTTGCGCCAGAGGCCGCGCACCGGCCAGCAGCGGGCGCGTGAAAAACTCGTTGAAGCTGGCGTAGCCGGCAATGTCGGGATTGGCCGCCTCGCTCATATTGACGCCATAGCGACCCACAAACCAGCGGATCACGCGGGTAGTGAGGCCTCCCGCGCGGGCCGTGGCGAAGCTGCCGACAAGCGCGGTCAGCGCCTGCTTGGGCAGCAGATACTGAAGCAGTACCGCCAGACGGTCCCTCACCGGCCCTGCGCGGACAGCGCGGCGATGCGTTCTTCCATGCTCGGATGGCTGGCGAACAGCGCCATCAGGCCATGGCCGCCGGCGATGCCGGAACTGGCCAGGGCCTTTGGCAGCGGCTCGACTTCCATGCCGCCCA
The DNA here is from genome assembly GCA_041648855.1 of Sulfuritalea sp. GTDB lineage: Bacteria > Pseudomonadota > Gammaproteobacteria > Burkholderiales > Rhodocyclaceae > Sulfuritalea. Next base: position 3,191 of record JBAZOF010000241.1, read on the forward strand.
GGCGCTGCAGCGCGGCGATCATCGGCCGCGGCGAGCCCATCAGGCCGGCAGCGCCGGCATCGGCACGGAACTCGCGCTGGCGCGAGAACCAGGCAACGACAATGCTGGCCAGCACGCCGAACAGGATGTCGCAGACGACCACGGTGATCATGTAGCCGATGCCGGGGCCGGAGGACTGGCTGTCGCCGCGGCGCAGGAAGCTGTCGACCAAGTAGCCGACGATGCGCGACAGGAAGATGACGAAGGTATTGACCACGCCCTGGATCAGGGTCAGCGTCACCATGTCGCCGTTGGCGACGTGGCTGACTTCGTGCGCCAGCACGGCCTCGACTTCCTCCTTGCTCATGCTCTGCAGCAGGCCGGTCGAAACCGCGACGAGCGAATTGTTCCTGCTCGGCCCGGTGGCGAAGGCATTCGGCGCACCTTCGTAGATCGCCACTTCGGGCATCGCCAGGCCGGCCTTCTCAGCCTGCTTGCGCACGGTCTCGACCAGCCAGAACTCGGTCGAGGTCGAGGGGCTGTCGATGATGCGCGCGCCGGTCGACCACTTGGCCATCATCTTCGACATGGCCAGGGAAATGAAGGCACCGCCAAAACCGATGATGGCGGCGAAGCCGAGCAACATGCCAGGATTTAGGCCGTTGGCCGTCAGGTAGCGGTTAACCCCCAGCAGACTGGCGGCGATCGACAGCACCAGCATCACGGCAAGGTTGGTGACCAGAAACAGTACGATGCGTTTCATTGCGGTTCTCCTGGAAAACGTCAAGCGCCAGCCGCACCAAATCCACCGCGCGCGGCGCGCGCACTCGCTGGCTTAGATGCTGCGTTTTGCGAAAAATTCAAGAGGGCCGGCTGCCGAGGCCGCGCACCAGGCGCGGCTACTTGTAACCCGCCGCGCCAACATCGGGAGTCGGCGCTGGCGACGCGACGGCAGGCGCCATCTGCTGCACCGGGACTGCCGGCGCCGCGTCCTTGTGCTTTTCGTGAGGGTGCCAGCC
>JBAZOF010000242.1:0-4183 GCA_041648855.1 Sulfuritalea sp.
CCGCGCGCATCGGCCGCTGTCCAATGCGATTCCCGTCGCGGAGGCGCCGTTCTGGACGCCGAGCCAGGCCCAGTTCCTGCGGGAAGAAATCGCCAAGGACGGCGACTGGGCGGAACTGGTGGATACCTTCGGCGCGCTGCTGAGCCGCTAGCGAACCGGGGCGTGCTGCTCGCGCGCCAGCAGAATCTTCAGGCCGCGCGGCGATTGCACCAGATCGGCCAGCGTGTATTCGTCCAGCGCCGCATAGAGCGCATCGAAGGCGCGCACCAGAATTCCCGAGAGCCGGCAGGCCGGCGCAAGGCGGCAAGTGTCCGCACCCTCGGAGAGGCATTCGACGATCGCCGCATTGCCTTCGCTGGCGCGCACGATCTGCCCAAGCCGGATGGCCTCGGGTTCGCGCGCGAGGCGGACGCCGCCGCCCTTGCCGCGCACCGATTCGATGACCCCGGAGCGCGCCAGCTGATGCACCACCTTCATCAGATGGTTCTCCGAGATGTCGTAGGCGGCCGCGATCTCCGGAATGGTGGCGAGCCGCTCGCGGTTGAGCGCGAGGAACATCAGCACGCGCAGGGTGTAGTCGGAAAAGGTGGTCAGTTTCATGTCCGCCAGTTTACGCCCATAAGCAGTAAAAATGATATTGCTTTAACAAAAAGGCGGTGGTACGATAAAGCTGTATTCTTTTTACTGCTTTAAAAAAGCCATGACGAAAGAAGCCGCCGCAGCCTCCGACCGATCCGCCCTCGACGAGCAGCAGGTGCGCGACATCCTGCGCCAGGTCATCGACCCCGAAGTGGGCCGCGACATCGTCTCCCTCGGCCTGGTCTATCGCGTCGAGACCGCCCCCGACAGCCTGGTGATCGAGATGACCATGACCTCGCCGGCCTGTCCGATGGGCGACATGATCGTCGGCGACGTCCATGCCGCGCTGGCGAAAGTCCTGCCCGACACGATCGAGCCCGACATCCGCCTGGTCTGGGAACCGCCCTGGAATCCCTCGATGATGGACGAAGCCACCAAGCAGCATTTCGGCTGGACCCCCGACCAGGACCGTTCGCGGTGAGCCTGTCGAACCGCTTTACCACGCCACTGCTGGCCTTCGACAAGCTCAGGCCGAACGGTTTCATGTAATTGTTTTGGTGAAACGATCTACCAGCAGTTGCACCCAAAACCCCTATCCGCTTCCAACCCCGCCACAGAGGAGCACGACCATGACCACGACACAGAACTTCAAAGCCACCATCGATGTGCGTCACATCATTCCCCGCGAGCGCCATCCGCTGATTTTCAGCACCTTCGACCATCTGGGCGCCGGCGAGGCATTGCTGCTGGTGAACGACCACGATCCGAAGCCGCTCTTCTACCAGTTCCAGGCCGAGTCGAAAGGCGGGTTCACCTGGGACTACCTGGAGAACGGCCCCAATGTCTGGCAGGTCAGGATCGGTAAGCCCGCACCCGAGGGCTCCGCCGCGCCCGTGGGCGGCTGCGGCTGCAACCACTAGGAGCGTCCTCCCGGCCATGGCTGACCTGCGCCCCGCCGCCCGCGTTCCGTTGCTGGTGCTCGGCATGCTGTCCCTCGTCGGCGGCGTGCTGGCCGGCCTGGCGCGGCTCGACTGGGGCGTGCCGGCGACGGCGGCGAACGCCGCCGGCTGGCACGGGGCGCTGATGATTTCCGCTTTCCTCGGCACGGTCATCAGCCTCGAACGGGCCGTCGCGCTGGCCCGCGGCTGGGCCTACGTGGCGCCGGCCGCTGCCGGCATCGGCGGCATTGCCTTGCTCGCGGGGGCGCCGCTGATCGTCATGCAAGTTCTGATGGTCATCGCGGCCGCGATACTCGTCGCCGCCAGTATCCAGGTCCTGTTCCGGCTGGTGGCGCCCTTCACCGTCATCCTCGCCATCGGCGCGCTGTGCTGGCTGATCGGCAACGCGGCCTGGCTCGCGGGCGGCGCGCTGACCGCGGCGGTGCCCTGGTGGCTGGCCTTTCTGGTGCTGACGATTGCCGGTGAACGGCTCGAACTGACACGCTTCCTGCCCACTCCGGCCGTGGCGCAACGTCTCTTCTTCGCCATCGTCGGCGGCATTCTCGCCGGGGCCGTGCTCAGCTTCCAGCAGGAAGACGCCGGCCTCGCGCTGTTCTCCGCAGGCCTGCTGGCGCTCGCCATCTGGCTGCTGCGCTACGACATCGCGCGGCGCAATTCGCAGCAGCAGGGGCTGGTCCGCTTCATTGCGCTGTGCCTGCTCTCGGGCTACGGCTGGCTGGTGCTGGCCGGCCTGCTCGGCCTCGCCGGCGGCTTCCTGCCCGGCCACCCGTGGCGCGATGCGACGTTGCATGCGGTCGGCCTCGGCTTCGTCTTCTCGATGATCTTCGGCCACGCGCCGATCATCTTTCCGGCCGTGGTGCGGGTGAAGATTCCGTATCACCCCTTCTTCTACCTGCCGCTGCTGGTGCTGCACGCCTCGCTGGCCCTGCGCATTTTCGGCAGCCTCGGCGATCAATTTCCGCTGCGCCGCGAGGGCGGCCTGCTCAATGCCATCGCCCTGCTGCTGTTCATCGTCACGATGATCGCCAGCGTGGTGCGCGGCAAACGCGACGACCGGGGAGCTGCATGATGGGCGCCATCGAAGAATCCGGCCTCGAAATTCCCGGCAAGTGCAACAACGCCGGCCCGCAAGACAAATGGACCACCGAGCGCGTGCTGTCGATACGCTACTGGACGCCGACGCTGGTGACCGTGCGCACCACCCGCTACCAAGGCTTCCGCTTCACGCCGGGGCACTACACGCGGCTCGGGCTCGGCGCCGCCGACGACATTGTCTGGCGGCCCTTCTCGATGGCCTCGGCGGCCTATGACGACTTCCTCGAATTCATCGCCGTGCTGGTGCCGGGCGGGGCGTTCTCGGAGCAACTGAAGCACCTGCGCGCCGGCGACCGGCTGCGCGTCGACAAGGCCAGCTACGGCTTCCTCACCGTCGACCAACTGGCCCGCGGCAAGGATCTATGGATGCTGTCCAGCGGCACCGGGCTCGGGCCCTTTCTCTCGATACTCCAGGATCCTGCCGTCTGGCAGAACTACGAGCGCCTGATCGTCGCGCACAGCGTGCGCCACTCGTCCGAGCTTGCCTGGCGCGACGAAATTGCCGACATCCCGAAACGCGAATTGTTCGCCGACGCCAAAGCCACGCTCACCTATCTGCCGGTCGTCACCCGCGAGCCGGGCGCGACCCAACTGGCCGAGCGCATCCCGCTCCTGCTCGCCGACGGCCGCCTCGAAGCGGCGGCCGCGACCCCGCTCGACGTCGCGACCTCGCGCGTACTGGTCTGCGGCAATCCCGAAATGACCCGCGAGCTGCGCCAGGCACTGGCCGCGCGCGGCTTCGCCACCAACCGCCGCGGCGTGCCGGGGCAGATGGCCTTCGAGAAATACTGGTAGCCCGCCCCGCCGATGAAGCGCCATCCCGACCTGCTGCAACTCTCGCGCGAGCATTACGGCGCGCTGAAGCTGGCGCGCGACGCGCGACGCGCCGCCGCATCGGGAGATGCGAGCGAGGTGGCGGCGCTCGCGCAACGCGTGGTGCAGACCTTTGCCGCTGAGCTCGATCCGCACTTCCGCATCGAGGAGCAGGGCATCCTCGTGCTCCTGGCGCAGGCCGGCGAGCACGAGCTGGCGGGGCGCACCCTGGCCGACCACGCCGAACTGCGCCGCCTCGCCAAACGGCTGACCACGCCCGATGCGGAAACGCTGCTGAGTTTCGCCGAACTGCTGGGCGCGCATGTCCGCTTCGAGGAGCGCGAAGTCTTCGAGGCGGCCCACGCCAGTCTTGATAGGGATACCGCCTATCGATTTGACTGCAACCTACTTGAACGCTCGCCCTGAGCTTGTCGAAGGGCGCATGGGGCTTCGACAAGCTCAGCCCGAACGGGAATTTCAAGTTCACTCAGGCCGGATCAAAAATCAACAATATGCCCCAGCAACTAGCCGCCAGAAAAATCATCGAGATAAAGCCCTACGCCGATCCGGAGGCCAAGGTGTACCCGCGCTCGATCAGCGGCATCTACGCGCGCTGGCGCTGGATTTTCGTCTGGCTGACGCAGGGCATTTTCTACGGCCTGTGCTGGCTGCCATGGCGCGACCGGCAAGCCATCCTGTTCGACATCGACACGCGCAAGTTCTACCTCTTCGATCTG
>JBAZOF010000243.1:0-4128 GCA_041648855.1 Sulfuritalea sp.
TTTGGCGCGATAGGCTTCGCGTTCCTCGTGGCTCATCTGGTCGGCGCAATAAATAAGTTCGCGCTGGACCGGATTGGCGGGAGCGGCGGCCGGCTGGGCAACTGCCGGCGCTGCCGTCGCCGTCAGGGCGAGCAGCAAAAGACGGATGGTGCGCTGTTTCATGGTGAGATTCCTTTCGCTGGAAATCATCGGCGCGGATATCGGTCGGCGCCGCGATATCTGCCTGCGGCGCCAACCACGCCGATGCCGCCCTATTTCGCCTGCAGCCGATACAGATACTCGGTCAAGGCCAGGATGCGGCTGCGTGCGGACGATTCGGCGTCCTGCGGCGGATAGTCGCGGAAGAAGACCGAACTTTGCATGCGGAAACCGCGACCCCAGATCGGCATCTCGCGCGAGCCGTGCGCCTTCAACTCTTCCCGGCCGTCGATCACCTGATAGACGCGATCGAAGGGGAACACGCCGCCGTTGTTTTTCGCAAGTACGGTGAGATCGGGCATTTTTGTCGTCAGTTGCCCCATGAAGGGTCCGTTGCCCTTGCCCGTCGCGCCATGACAAACGGCGCAGGAGCCTTCGTACTCGAATTTGCCCACATCGACCAGCTTGTCCGCGGCAAGGGCTGCAGTGGCGGTAGTGCCAATCATGACGAGCATGGCATGAGCGATTGCGCCGTGGCGCAGTTGGTTTGCGATTTTCATGATGTCTCCTTGAGTCAGGTTGAGCAATGAATCCCGGTAAGCGTTCCCTACAGCATTTCGATGGCCAGCGCGATCCCCTGACCACCGCCGATGCAGAGCGTAACGATGCCGCGCTTGAGACCGTCGCGTTTCATCGAGTGCATCAAGCGGGTGGCCAGCACAGCGCCCGAAGCACCGATCGGATGGCCGTGGGCAATCGCCCCGCCTTCGACGTTGACGAGGTCCGGCGCAAAGCCCAGCTCGCGCTGACAGGCCAGCGCAATCGCGGCGAAGGCTTCGTTGATCTCGACGCGCTGCACGTCGGCGACACTCCATCCGGCACGCGCCAGCGCCTGACGCACGGCCGGCACCGGGCCAAGGCCGAAGAAACCTGGCTCCACCGCGCCGATGCCGTAGGCCACCAGCTTCGCCATGGGTTTGAGACCGTTCTTTTCTGCCCAGCTGCGCTCGGCAACGATCATCGCCGCCGCGCCGGTATTGAGGCCGGGCGCGTTTCCGGCGGTGATGCTGCCTTCCTTGCGGAAAGCGGGTTTGAGTTTGGCCAGGCTTTCGGCGGTGGTCTCCGGACGATTGTGCTCGTCCTTGTCGAACAGCGTCGGACCCTTGCGGCTCGGCACTTCGACGGCAACGATCTCGGCGGCAAACTTGCCGGCGGCCTGCGCAGCGGAGAAATTCTGCTGCGAGCGCAAGGCCCACGCATCCTGGTCGGCGCGGCTGATGCTGTTCTTCGTCACCAGGTCTTCGGTATGCCAGCCCGAATGCTGGCCGGAGAAGGCGTCGTTAAGACCGTCCATCAGCATGGCGTCGTAGACGGTGACGTCGCCCATGCGCGCGCCCCATCGGGCCTGCGGCATCAGGTAGGGCGCGCGATCCATGTTCTCCATGCCGCCGCCGATGGCGCAGTCGATCATGCCGGACCAGATTTCGAGCGCGGCACTGACCACGCCCTGTGCGCCGGACCCGCAGACGCGGTTGACCGTCAGCGCCGGCACCTCGACCGGCAAGCCGCCGGCGATGCCGGCCTGGCGCGCCGGATTCATCTTGACGCCGGCCTGGATCACATTGCCCATGACCAAGGCCTGGACCTTCTCGGCGGGAAGATTGGCGCGCTTCAGGGTTTCGCGGATTACCGTCGCGCCCAGCGTCGGAGCAGCCACGTCCTTGAGGCTGCCGTTATAGGTACCGATCGCGGTGCGTACGGGATTGCAGAGGACGACTTCACGAGTTGTCATGACGATGCTCCATTGAGTGATCGACAAAAACAAGCTTACTCTCCATTAATGGAGACGAGTCACTCCCGAAATGGATGCAGTCGGCCTTTTACCTCCGGCCAAAAGTCGGCGCTGGCGGGACGGCGGATAGCTGCTTCAGGTCAGTCAACCGGCCATCTCGGCGGTGAGATATAGCGCATAGCCGATCAGCAAAGCCCCGGCGAGACGAGTGAACAGCCAATTGACCCGCCCGGCCCAGCGTGAGCGGGCGACCCACTGGGCGAAACCCACCGAGCTGCCCGCCGCCAGCAGCAGCGCGCCGTGGCCGATGGAATACAGAAACATCAACTGGATGCGAAACATCTGCGCCGCTTCCCAGTCCTTGCTGATGTCCATGACCAGCACGTGGGCGCGGCCCTGGGTGCTTTGTGCGACGCGGTCGAGCACGACTTTCATTTCGCGGCAGGAAGCGCAGGTGGCGGCGCCGAATTCGGCAATGGTGGGCAGGCCCGAGGCCGTGGCGTTCTGCACCAGCTTGACGCCCGGCGAGGGCGGTAGCGGGGCATCGGCGCCGCACCCGGCGAGGCCGCCCAGCAAGGCGACGGCGATCAACAGGCGGCGTACGCTTTTTTGCCCCGGTTACAGCACGGCGTTGAATACGTAGCCGACCAGCAGGATGCCCGCCGACACCACGCCAACGAAGGTGGCAATCAGTTGCGGCTTCAGCACCTTGCGCAGGATGATGATCTCCGGGGCGGAGAGCGCGATCACGCTCATCATGAAAGCGAGCACGGTGCCGAGTGCCGCGCCCTTGCCCATCAGCGCCTCGACGATGGGGATGATGCCGGCGGCGTTGGTGTACATCGGCACGCCGATCGCGACGGCGGCGGGCACCGACCACCAGGGAGCGCCCTTGCCCATGATCGAAGCCATGAAATCTTCCGGCACGTAGCCGTGGATGCCGGCGCCGAGCGCAATGCCGGCGAGGATGTAGGGCCAGACCTTGCCGACGATTTGGCCCACGTGGGCGAAACCGCTGTCGATGCGTTCGCCCCAGGATAGTGCGGCAATGTCGACACCGCTGACCGGCTGGCTGTTCTGCATGGCGCGTACCCAGTCTTCAAGATGATGCTCCATGCCGAGCTTGCCGATCACCAGTCCGGCGACGATGGCGACCAGCAGGCCCATGACCAGGTACAGCGCGGCAACTTTCCAGCCGAACATGCCGAAGAGCAGGGCCAGCGCGACTTCATTGACCATCGGCGCCGAGATCAGGAAGGAAAAGGTAATCCCCAGCGGCACGCCGGCCTGCAGGAAGCCGATGAACAGCGGCACGGCGGAGCAGGAGCAGAAGGGCGTGACGATGCCCAGCGAGGCGGCCATCACATTGCCGACGCCGAGGCGTTTGCCGGACAGCATGGCCCGCGTGCGTTCGGGCGAAACGAAGGTATGCACGATGCCCATGAGGAAGACGATGCCGGCCAGCAGCATCAGCACCTTGGGCGTGTCGTAGAAGAAGAATTGCAGCGCACCGCCCAGATGGCTGTCCCGCTCAACCGGCAACGCCGCGACCAGCGCCTCGGAGACCGGAACCAGCGTCTGGTAAAGCGCGAACCAGAGCACGGCCGCCAGCGCCAGAAACATGAAGGGCTGCTGACTTGGCCAGCGTTTGAGTTGGATGGCAAGGGCTTGCATGCGGGGGACTCCGTGGCAAAGGGGGCGGGAAAATCATCCCGACTCGACAAGGAGACGAACGCAGCGGCAAAAGGATGCAGGCAATCGAAAAATCCCGCGCCGGCGCGGGCTTGCCGGGAAGGCGCGGCGAAAACCGATGGTTCGATTGAAACGGTGCAGAAGAGATAGCGGGTATTCAGCAAGGGGCGTCCGCATCACGCGGGATCGCCGACGCTCGTCCGGGAGTGGGGTATGACTCTTGATCGGCCTGAGCGGGCAATGGCTCAGTTTGAATGAACTACCGCTCCGTGCCCAAAGCGGAAGTAGCCAACTTGGGAAAGCAGACGCTCAGGAACGTAGAAGTCACCGGCGCTGCGCGGCCCTATCGCGCAGCGCCGGGTTGATGAATGGGTTGGGCATGAGTATCAAGACGGCCTACGTGGCGGGCATTTCATTACGATAGATGTACCCGTGAAGCTCACAACTGATGAACTTGATACGTGCAACATCGCTCTTTACGCCGTCTAGATCTTTTACGACCTTAA
>JBAZOF010000244.1:0-4114 GCA_041648855.1 Sulfuritalea sp.
CGAATTGACCGACGCCCACTGGGTAGCGATCCGCTTCATGCGCGATTTCTACCAGGAGCATCAGGTCATCCCCGACGTGCGCTTCGTCACCCGCCACCTGTCTGCAAACATCGGCGGCTCGCGCAACCTGATCTTCGAACTGTTCCCCTACGGCTACGTCAAGCAGGCCTGCCGCATTGCCGGCATGCGGCGTCCGCGCGGCTGGAGTACGGGCTAGCTGCAGGCCTGCCGGTACAGGGAAGATTGCGTGTCGACGCGAGGCGACATCGCCATCAAGAGGGCTCTGAAAGAGTTTCCCCTGTTCGCCGATCTTGCTCCCGGACATCTGGGCGAGTTGGTTGCGGGCGCGCGGAGCACTTCATTCCTGCGGGGCCAGGCCATATACCGGGCCGGCGATTCGGTGCGCTGGCTGCATGTCCTGTTATCGGGCCAGGTGAAGCTGGCGCTATCGTGCGACCAGGGCAACGAGAAGATCATCGATGTGGTGGAAGCCGGGCGGTGTTTTGGCGAGGCCGAGCTGTTCAGTCCCCACCCCTGCCGCGCCGATGCCGTGGCGGTAAGGCCGTCGCAAGTACTGGCCATCGCCCGGGAAGACCTTTGTCGCGTGATGACGATGGACGGGCGCGTCGCCATGCGCCTGATGAAAGCGCTGGCGCAGCGGCAGCTTGAAATGGAGGCGGAACTCGCGACAACGGATTTCCGTTCCGCCGGCCGGCGGCTGCTGGACTTTCTGGTGAGCCAGGCCGGACCGGGTCGCGACCGGGGCGGCGAAACGCTGGTGACGCTCAGCGTCAGCAAGCAGCTGCTGGCTGCCCGCTTCAACATGCAGCCCGAAACCCTGTCGCGAAAGCTGCGCAACCTTGCCAAGGACGGCTTGATCTCCGTCGATGGCTGCCACATCAGACTGAAGAACACCATGATCGACCGCTATCTCTTCGGCGAGGTGCCGCGCCGCCGGTCGTGCTCCAATGTTCGTTGCGCCTGTCCCTAGCGCGGCGAAGTTCGTGACGGTGTGACGGCCCGAGGCTCGGGGCCACAATGGGCGGCTTCGACGCGCAGCGGCACGCCTCTTGCGTGTACGTTGCGGATGCTGCGCATCCTCATCATCGACGAATCCCGCGCCCGTGCCTCCGAACTTTGCGCCGGACTGGCCATGGCTGGCCATCAGGTAGCCGCCGTGCTGCCCTCGGCGCTCGACCTGACGGCGCAGATCGAGGCGATCAAGCCCGACGTGATCCTGATCGAAACCGATTCGCCCTCGCGCGACACGCTGGAAAACCTCGCGGTGATGAATCGCGACATGCCGCGCCCGGTCATCATCCTCACCCAGGAAAGCGACGCGGCGGTAATGCGCGCCGCCTTCAAGGCCGGGGTCTCGGCCTATGTCGTCGATAACCTCGACCTGGCGCGGCTGAAGCCGATCGTGGACGTGGCCATCGCGCGCTTCGAGGAGCACCAGAACCTCAAGCAGGAACTGGCCATGGCGACCCAAAAGCTCTCGGAGCGCAAGCTCGTCGAACAAGCCAAGGGCATCCTGATGAAGACGCGCGGCCTCGACGAGGATCAGGCCTACGCCGCGCTGCGCAAGCTTTCGATGGAGCGGGCGCAGCCCCTCGGCAAGATCGCCGGCGATCTGCTGGCGATGGCCAAGCTCCTCCTGTAGTTCCTCCCCGGCTTCACGCCCCGTTCCGGTGCGCCGGCGCGCCGCAGCGCGCTATTGCGGTGCAGCAACCGGCGTCTCGCCAGCGCCGACTGTTGTGGTCGCAATGCAGGCCGGGCAAGGGTTTCAAGGACTTCACCGGAATCTGGCACACAGCTTGCTCAATAGGGCTTGAGTGCCGAATCAATGGCGGTTCGGTGCAAATGACAACGGTGTCTGTTGCGTCTCGTGGGAGTGCTTCCCGCAGATGCGCAACGGGCGCCGTTTTTGCATTTTTGTTCCTACGGAGATCGAGATGAACCATGAAGACGAGCTTTCCAACCTGTCCGCGACCAGCGTCGCTACCCAGACTGCCGAGCTTCCGGCCCCAGCCGCTACGGGACCCACGCGGCGCGACTTCCTGCAGCTCGCCGGCGGAGCAGCCCTCATGAGCATGGTGCCGCCCGGAGTAAGGTCCGGCGCCTGGGCCGCCGGTTCCGATGCGCCCGAGAAAAAGGAAGTGCGCATCGGCTTCATCCCGCTGACCGATTGCTCGTCTGTCGTCATGGCGGCGGTGAACAAGTTCGACGAGAAATACGGCATCAAGATCATCCCGACCAAGGAAGCCTCCTGGGCCAGCGTGCGCGACAAGCTGGTGAATGGCGAGCTCGACGCCGCCCACGTGTTGTATGGCCTGGTGTATGGCGTCCAGCTGGGCATCGGCGGGCCGAAGAAGGACATGAACGTGCTGATGACCCTGAACCAGAACGGCCAGGCCATCACGCTCTCCAACCAGCTCAGGGACAAGGGCGCCATCGACGGCGCGTCCCTGGCCAAAGTGGTGGCGAAGAAGGAACGCGAATACACCTTCGCCCAGACCTTCCCCACCGGCACCCACGCCATGTGGCTCTACTACTGGCTGGCGGCCCAGGGCATCAACCCGTTCAAGGACGTCAAGACCATCGTCGTGCCGCCGCCGCAAATGGTGGCCAACATGCGCGTCGGCAACATGGACGGCTTCTGCGTCGGCGAGCCCTGGGGCAACCGCGCCATCGTCGACAACATCGGCTTCACGGCAGTGACGACGCAGGACATCTGGGTCGACCACCCGGAGAAGGTGCTCGGCACCACCGCCGAATGGACGGCGAAGAACCCGAACACCGCGCGCGCCATGACGGCGGCGATCATCGATGCCGGCAAGTGGATCGATGCGTCACTCGCCAACAAGCAGAAGACCGCCGACACGGTGGCGAGCAAGGCTTACGTCAATACCGATGCCGACGTGATCGTGGCGCGCATGCTCGGCCGTTACAACAACGGCCTGCCGGGCGCGCAGAACAAGACCTGGGACGACAAGAACGCGATGAAGTTCTTCAATGACGGCAACGTGACCTTCCCTTACCTGTCGGATGCCATGTGGTTCCTCACCCAGCACAAGCGCTGGGGCCTGCTCAAGGACGATCCCGACTACCTCGCCGTGGCGAAGAAGGTCAATCGCATCGACATCTACAAGCAGGCGGCGACCGCTGCCGGCGTGGCAGTGCCGAAGAGCGACATGCGCAGCCACAAGCTGATCGACGGCGTGGTGTGGGACGGCAAGGACCCGAAGAAGTACGCCGCCTCGTTCAAGGTGCGTGCCTGATCGATTGTCTGCAATGAAAAAGGAGAACGACATGAGCGCACTTGCATTGAAGCTGGTCGAAGCGCCGGTCAAGACGGAACCTGCGGCTAGCTCCGTTCGCCCTGAGCCTGTCGAAGGGCAGGGCTCATCTGCAGGGCCCTTCGACGCTGCTCAGGACAGGCTTCGACAGGCTCAGCCCGAACGGAGCGTTGTGGAGGCGTCGTCGTCCCGGTCCGGTGAGAGGCTACGCGATATCCTGCGTGTCGTGATTCCACCTCTCTTTGGCGTCGCGCTCATGCTCGGCATCTGGGCGCTGGTGGCGATCAAGTCGGGCAACATCCCGGGGCCGGACAAGACCTGGGCCGCGGCGCGCGTGCTGTTCGCCGATCCCTTCTACCAGAACGGCCCGAACGACCAGGGCATCGGCTGGAACGTGCTTTCGTCGCTGCAGCGCGTCGGCATCGGCTTCGGCTTCGCGGCGCTGGTCGGCATCCCGATGGGCTTCCTGCTCGGCCGCTTCACCTTCATGAATCGCATGTTCGAGCCGATCATCAGCCTGCTGCGTCCGGTCTCGCCGCTGGCCTGGCTGCCGATCGGCCTGCTGGTGTTCCAGAAGGCCGACCCGGCGGCGACCTGGACCATTTTCATCTGCTCGATCTGGCCCATGATCCTCAACACCGCGCAGGGCGTGCAGCGCGTGCCGCAGGACTACCTCAACGTCGCCCGCGTGCTCGGCCTGCCGGAAACCAAGGTGATCACCAGGATCCTCTTTCCTGCCGTGCTGCCCTACATGCTGACCGGCATCCGCCTGTCGATCGGCACCGCGTGGCTGGTCATCGTCGCCGCGGAAATGC
>JBAZOF010000245.1:0-4085 GCA_041648855.1 Sulfuritalea sp.
ATCGGCACGATGCCGGCGTCGAACTGCACGAAGTCGCAGGCGGCGAGCACGGTCTCCGGGGCGCCCTTGCAGTAGAGCATGTGGCCCTGCGGCGTTGCGCAGAGTACCGACATGCGCTTGCGGTCGGTATCGAAGGGGATTTCGTCGATGCGCTTGCAGTCGGCAAGCTCACCCGCCACCAGCCGTCCCATGCCGGCCAGCGCCACTTCCATTGGATCACCCAGCAGTTTGTCATCGACGATCTTCAGGTTGTGGCAAAGCGCGGCATTGACGAACAACTCGCGGTGGTCCTCGGTCAGGCGCGAATTATTCGTCGATGGCGCCGCCAGATCGCCGAAATCAAGAAAGCCGCCGCCCAGCCACAGGCGCTGCACCGACATGAGGTTCTGCGTCAGCGTTCCGGTCTTGTCGCAGCAGATCGTCGTCGTCGAACCCAGCGCCTCGACCGCAGGCAGGTGACGCACCAGCGCATTGCGTTTTGCCATGCGCTGCGTCGCCATGGCCAGCGACAGCGTCACCGTCGGCAGCAGACCTTCCGGCACGTTGGCGACGATGATGCCGATGGCAAACAGCAGGTTCTCCCAGGGTGGCAGGCCCATCGCCTGTCCGACGAAGAACAGCACCACGCCCATGCCCGTTGCAAGCGCTGCGACGATGCGTGACAGGCGCGCGATTTCGCGCTGCAGCGGTGACGATGCGGCGCCGGCAGTCTGCGTCAGGTGGGCGATACGCCCGAACTCGGTGCGCATGCCGGTGGCGTACACCACCGCGCGCGCCTGGCCCGACACCACGGAAGTCCCGGCCAGCACCACGTTCTTTGCATAGAGCGGCGAGTCCTCGGCGCTGGGCTCGGTGTTGCGTGCCTTGGGCAGGGATTCGCCGGTGACCGTCGCGGTGTTCACGCGCAGCGCGAAGGCCTCGATCAGGCGGCAGTCGGCCGGAACGAAGTTGCCCTCTTCGAGCAGCACGATGTCGCCGGGTACCAGCTCGCTGGCGAGCAGCTCGATGATCTCGCCGCCGCGCAGCACCTGCACCTTCTGCGGCAACAACTGGCGCAGCGCTTCGACGGCCTGTTCGGCCTTGTATTCCTGCCAGAAGGAAAAGATTCCGTTGACGATGATGACGCCGACAATGGCGACACCGAGGCGGCCCATGCCCTGGCCCGGATCGAAATACTCGGCGAGAAAGGCCAGCGCGGCGCCGATCCACAGGATGATCGCGAAAAAATGGGTGAATTCGCGCGCGAAGCCGATCAGCAGATGCTCGCGGGCGACTTCTTCGACATGGTTCGGCCCGAATTCCGCCAGCCGGCGCGCCGCCTCGGCGCTGGCCAGGCCGGCCGCCGTCGTCTTCAGGCTGGCGAGCGCCTGCTCGGCGCTGAGACCGTGGATATGCACGGCTTGGAGCTACTTCAACGGACTCCGACGCGCTGCAGCCGCGCCCGCAATGCAGCGATTTCATCCAGCAGGTCGAGCGCCAGCGCCACGCCGGGCGGATTGATTTCCAGATCGCGCGACAGCCGCAGCGCCAGACGCGCGCGGCGCAGCGACTCGCCGCCGAAGCGCCAGTCCTGCGGCGAATCGCCAGCCGGTTCCAGCACGCCCTCAAAAACCCAGGCCGTCACATGCTCCTCTTCGGCGCTGCAGGCCTGGCACAGTTCCACCAGCGTCAATTGAACCTGCTCTTCGACTACCCGTCCCTCAATCGATGTCATATTGGCCTGCTTCATGACGGATCATCCTTTCTTCTGTGCCCTGGGGTTGAAGTCGAAGGCCTTGCCCATGGCGCGGTAGGCCTCCTGCGCGGCTTCGCTGTCGGCCGGCGGCAGCGCAATGCTCAGCGTCACGTACAGGTCACCCGGCGGCGTGCCGGGAATGCCGCGGCCTTTCAGGCGCAACTGGCGACCCGCAGCCGAGCCGGGAGGAATCGTGAGCTGCACCTGCCCTTCCGGTGTCGGTGCCGTCACCGAAGTGCCCAGCGCCGCTTCCCAGGGCGCCAGCGGCAAGTCGACATAGACATCGCGGCCGTCGGCGCGAAACTGCGGATCGGGCTTGAAGGCAATTTCCAGATACAGGTCGCCGGCCGCGCCGCCGCCCAGGCCGGGAGCGCCTTGGCCAGCCAGACGCAGGTGCTGCCCGGCGCGGATGCCTTTGGGAATGCCGACCTCCAGCGTCCGCTCCTGCATGGTCACGCGGCCCTGCGCATCGAGCATCGGCATCCGCAGCGAAATACCGCGCCGGGCGCCGCGGTAGGCATCGGCCAAATCGATCAGCACCTTGGCATGGTGATCCTGGCCTTGCGCATGCATGTGCGGGCGCGGTCCGGACTTTGCGTGCCGGCCGAACAGCGCCTCGAAGAAATCGCTGTGATCGCCGCCCAGCCCGGCGCCAAAATCGGCGCCGCTGAATTCGAAACCGGCATCCCAGCCCGGCGGCGGCTGGAAGTCCTGACCGGTCTTCCACTGGCTGCCCATCTGGTCGTAGGCCGCGCGCTTCTCCGGATCTTTCAGCACCGCATAGGCTTCGCCGAGTTCCTTGAAACGCGCCTCGGCATCGGCGTCCTTGCTCACGTCCGGATGGTACTTGCGCGCCAGCTTGCGGTAGGCATGCTTGACGTCGTCCTGCGTGGCGCTGCGCGGCACGCCGAGAATCTCGTAGTAGTCCTTGAATTTCATGGTGCGAAGCCTGCTGCCGTGGTTCGCGAAATCACAATTTACTCCTTCGGCGCGACTCCACGATGCCCATGCTCGGCGCGAGTTCGCCCTTCCCGGCCGCCAGTACTTCGCGGCGCTGCTCGCAGCGCCGCAGCACATCCCTCTGCTGCTCGTCCGTATAGGCCACCCACCAGTCGCGCTCATCCTGCGTGCGGAAGCAGCCGCGGCACAGCCGGGTCGTTGCGTCCATCTCGCAAACCTTGACGCAGGGCGAGCGGACAGGCATTGGCGTAACGGCATGCAAACCGGATTTCATGCAGGGGCCTTTCCGTCTGATAATCTCGCCAATCTAGCGTATTTCACCAGAACGGAAAGACTTCATGAAGGCACTCCGCATCCTTGGCATCGTCGCAGGCGTCGTTCTTGCCCTGCTCGCGATCGGTGTCGCGGCGCTCTACGCATTGTTCGACGGCGAAAAGATCAAGGCCGAGGCAAGCCGTGTGATGCTGGAACAGACGCAGCGCAAGCTCGATATCGCCGGCAAGCTCGAACTCTCGGTATGGCCGGACGTCGGCATCAAGCTCGGCCGACTGACGCTGTCGGAGCCCGGCGGCAAGGAGGAATTCCTCGCCCTCGATTCGGCGCGCGTCGCCGTAGCGGTGATGCCGCTGCTGTCCAAGCAGGTACAGGTGCGGCGCGTCGAGGTCGATGGCCTCAAGGCGAAGGTAGTCAAGAGGAAGGACGGCACGCTGAACATTGCCGACCTCATGGGCGGCAAAGACGAGAAGGAGGAAGGTCCCGACGGGACGCACCGCGCTGGCGCTGGCGGTACGGCGAGTACGCCGCTGAAGATCGACATCGCCGGCATCAAGGTGGCGAATGCGCAATTCACCTGGCGGGACGAGAAGAGCGGCACCACCACGATGCTGTCCAATCTCGATCTGTCCAGCGGGCGCGTGCAGGCCGACGGCGCGAAGCAGATCCTGGCAATAGACGCCCTGTCCCTCGCCGCAACCTTTTCGGACAGTGGCCGCACGGCGGCAGTCAAGCTGGGACTGTCGACCATCGAAGGCAGCGCGCAGGACTTGAAGATCGGCAAGCTGACCCTCGACCTCGACGCGAAGTCGGGCGAGACCGCGCTCAAGGCTCACATCGATTCGCCCGTCACGGCCAAGCTCGGCGAGCAGACCATCGCGCTGGAGAAGATCACCGGCAGCGTCGATCTGGCGAATCCGCAAATGCCCATGAAACAGCTCACGCTGCCGCTGGCCGGCAATCTGCGCGCTGACCTCGCGCATCAGACCGCAGCGCTCGAGCTCGCCACCCGGTTCGACGAATCGAAGATCGCGACGAAGCTGAGAGTCGCGAAGTTCGCGCCGCTGGCGCTTGGCTTCGATCTCGACATCGACCAGATCAACGTGGACAAGTACCT
>JBAZOF010000246.1:0-4039 GCA_041648855.1 Sulfuritalea sp.
GGGCTACGACCGCTGACGTAAGCCAAACGCGATGAAGCGCTTCGCCGTTCTGGTCCTGTTCTGCCTGACGCTGCTGGTGCCGTTTGCCGCGCGCGCCGAAGATCCCTGGATCGTCAAGGGCGCCGACGGCACGCCGCAGGTGCAGCTCTACTTCTTCTGGTCGCTGACCTGTCCGCACTGCACTGCCGCGCATCCCTACATCGAGGCCATTCCGCAGGCGCGGCCCTAGGTGAAGCTGCACGCGCTGGAACTCACCCGCCATCCGGAAAACGTGCAGCGCTATGAAGCCATGGCGCGCGCAAGCTCAGCGAGCGCGAAGGCCGCCTGCTCAAGCTGATGTCCGGCGTGGTGATGCTGGAGCTGGGTGCTTTGCTGCTGCTGGCGCCCGAGCGTGTCAGCCAGGCCGGCATCGCTTTCGCCCTGATGGCCGTGGCGGTCGCCGCGACTTGGATCGCTGCGCGCACATCGAAAGCCTGAAGCAAGCATGTTCCGCCGTTTTCCGAAGGCGTACGGCGCGACGACGGCCTTTGATTTGCCGATGCTCGCCGTCCCGCCGGCGCCGACTTTCATTTGCCGCATTTCCGTAACATTGGTGCAATAGCATGGGACGCCCCGCTACGCCAAGGACTCGCCATGACAGCATCGAATCCGCTCCATGTACTGTTTCTCTGTACCGGCAATTCCGCCCGCTCGATACTCGCCGAGGCCATCCTCAACGCCATCGGGCGGGGACGATTCAAGGCGTATTCGGCTGGCAGCCACCCCGCTGGCCAAGTGAATCCCTTCGCCCTTGAGCTGCTGAAAAGAAACCGGCTACCAACGGATGATCTGCGCAGCAAGAGCTGGAACGAATTTGCCGCGCCAGACGCTCCGCAGCTCGATTTCGTCTTCACCGTCTGCGACAACGCCGCAGGTGAAGTTTGCCCGGTCTGGCCCGGCCAGCCGATGACGGCGCATTGGGGCATCCCCGATCCCGCTGCAGTCGCTGGCAGCGATGAAGACAAGCGCAAGGCCTTCTTTACCGCGTACAACCAGATGCATCACCGCCTGTCGATCTTGGTAAACCTTCCGATTGACAAGCTCGACCGCCTTTCGCTGAAACAACATCTGGACGATATCGGCCGCACTTGAACGCTTCGTCGAGGAAGGTGCCGACTGCTGCATCCTTTTGCATACTGCTTCGTCTCCATGGATACGTGATCCATCCATCGAACAGGGGATAGGCAAATGCTCAACATCAAAGTTCTCGGCACCGGCTGCGCCAACTGCAAGACCACACTCAAGCTGATCGAGGATATGGCAGCCGCCTCGGGCGTTGCCGTCCAGCTCGAAAAAGTCGAGGAGATCAAGGACATCATGGGCTACGGCGTGATGAGTACGCCCGGCGTGGTGATCGATGGCAAGGTGGTGCATGCCGGCGGCGTGCCCGGTCGCGACAAGATCGCGCAGTGGCTGGCCGGCGCCAACTGATCCCGCACTCGCCGTAGCGCCGGCGCTGACTTTTGCACCGGCAAGGCAATACTGCGTGGCCATCGACCGCTTCCAGGAGGCAAAGTGATTTCGCGCTTCATCCGCATCCTCTGGCTCTGCTTGCTGTGCGCCGCGCCGGCCCGGGCCGACGACGGGGCGGTGCTGGTGGTCTCGATCGACGCCCTGCACCCGGCGGCGCTCGGCGAAAAGACCAGCCCGGCGCTGCATGCCCTGATGCAAGCCGGGTGTTACACGCTGCAGGGCCGCAGCGTCGATCCGCCGAAGACACTGATAGCGCACACGGCGATGCTGACCGGGCTCCCGCCGGGCCAGAATGGCAAGCAGGACAACGACTGGCAACCGGACGCGCCGCGCGTGTCGAAAGCGACTCTGTTCGACGACGCCAGGCAGCGCGGCTACCGTACCGCCTTTCATTACGCCAAAACCAAGCTCGGGTACCTGATCAGCGCCGCAATAGATGAGCACAGCCTGGCGCCGGATGACGGCATCGACAAGGTCGCCGCGTTCTTCCGCCAGGGTGGCCGCCGCATGGCTTTTCTGCATGTGAGCGGGCTCGAACGCGCCGGAGCGGAATCGGGCTGGCTGTCGTCCGACTATCTCGAAGAACTGGCCTACATCGACATGACGCTGGCGCCCTTGCTCGAACAGGTTCGTCAGCGCGGCGCCCACGCCATCATCGTGACCAGCGACCATGCCGGGCATGAACGTCAGCACGGCACGCAGCATCCGGATGACTTCAAGTTGCCGCTGATCGTGGCGACCAATCTCGCCCGAGTGCCACTGCTGCCCAAGGGCATCTGGAACATTACCGAGTTGCGGCAACTGGTGCGCGGTATGCTGAGATAATTCCGTGTCTGAAAGAATTTCTCATGTTTCGCCTGCGCAGCTGAAACTTATGGCGCGTTATTGTTTCTGAATCACCGTGTCACCAGCGCCGACTTTCATCAGGAGCAATTCATGAGTGAATCCCAGCAATTCTCTTTCACCCTCGAACAGCAGGAAGACTTCGCTTTCCTGATCCGTTTCGACCAGAACATTCCGCCGCTGCTGGCCGACGAGCCGGAGCCTTTGGGCAAGGGCGCCGGCCCCAATCCTTCGCGCCTGCTCGCCGCCGGCATTGCCAATTGCCTCTCGGCCAGCCTGCTGTTCGCGCTGCGCAAGTTCAAGAACAATCCCGGCCCGATCGTCACGGTGGTTACCGCGCACATGGAGCGCAACGAGGCGAAGCGCCTGCGTGTCGGCAGCGTCGATGTCATGATCCAGTTCGATTCGCCGGCCGATTCGATGGAACACCTGGACCGCGTGCTCGACCAGTTCGAGGATTTCTGCGTCGTCACCCAGAGCGTGCGCAGCGGCTTCCCGGTCAACGTGACCGTGCGCGATGGCGACGGCAAGGTGCTCAAGCCGGCCTGAACGCCGCGGCTATCGGCCTCCGGCGCGCAGATGCAGCACCCCGTTGGCCCGCGACACGCTGCCATCGCGCTCCAGGGTCGCCAGCGCGCGGTACAGGGCTTCATGGCTCATGCCCAGTTCCGCCGCGAGATCCATCAGCGCGCCCGGCGCAGCGTAGCAGCCGTCCGCGTCGCAGCGCAGGCGCATGAATTGCAGCACGCGCTGCGGCGCCGAACGGATTTGCTTGAGCTCGTAACGGCTGCGCAGACGCTGCAGGCTGTGCGCGAGATCTGCGCTGAAGCGCCACAGGCTTTCCGGGTCGCCGCGCAGGGCGGTTGCCAGTGCCGCCTTCGGGTAACGTCCGACCCGGCATTGCGTCATGGCGACCGCATCGCAGTGATAGCGATCGCTGAACAGCGATGCCTCGGCAAAGGTCTCGCCGGCGCGCACCTGGTGCAGCGTCACCGCCGTGCCGTCCGGCGTCACGCGTTGCAGGCGCACGCTCCCCGCCAGCAACAGAAAAATGCCCCGGCTGCGATCCCCCTGGCGAAACACCGTGGCGCCTGCCGCCACGGTTTGCAGTTCTGCGGCGACGCCGGCCAGCATGGGGGCGGTCCCGGTCAATTTGCTGCCGATCTTGGTCATATGATTGCAATCATAAGCCGTGCCGCGCCGACCCGCTAGCATCGCGCACAGGGTGCGTTCCCGCGGGAACCAGCGGGTACTTTTGAGAGGATTGCAGATGAAGAAAATCTTTGGCTTCGGCGAGACAGTCGAAGGCTACGCGGTGCCGGTGCTCAATGAACGCGAAGTGCGGGCCAGCGCCGGCATTTTGTTCTTCTTCGCCCTGGTGTCATTCCTGAACTCGTGGCTGATGGGCAATTTCCGCTTGACGAAAATCTTCGTGATTGCCTTCCTGATCGACTTCACCATCCGTATTTTCATCAACCCGAAGTATTCGCCGAGCATGATCCTCGGCCGCCTCGCGGTGAAGAATCAAGTGCCGGAATGGTCCGGCGCGCCGCAGAAGCGCTTCGCCTGGGCCGTGGGCTGGACGCTGGCCGTGACGATGTTCTACCTGATCGTGCTCAACGACGTGATCGGGCCGATCAACCTGATCGTCTGTGCCACCTGCCTGACGCTGATGTTCTTCGAG
>JBAZOF010000247.1:0-4034 GCA_041648855.1 Sulfuritalea sp.
ATCATGAACTGGAAGACGCTCGAAGACTTCGTCGGCAACACGCCGCTGGTCCAACTCAAGCGGATTCCCGGCGCCGGGGCCGCGCGCCGCAACAACGTTATCCTGGCCAAGCTGGAAGGCAACAACCCGGCCGGCTCGGTCAAGGACCGGCCGGCCCTGTCCATGATCAAGCACGCCGAGGCGCGCGGCCGCATCAAGCCCGGCGACACGCTGATCGAGGCCACCTCGGGCAATACCGGGATAGCGCTGGCGATGGCCGCTGCCATGCGCGGCTACCGCATGATCCTGATCATGCCCGAGCATCAGAGCGTCGAACGCTGCCAGACCATGCGCGCCTTCGGCGCCGAACTGATATTGACGCCCAAGGCGGGAGGCATGGAAGCCGCGCGCGACTTGAGCGAGCAGATGGTCAGGGACGGCAAGGGCCTCGTGCTCGACCAGTTCGCCAATCCGGACAATCCCCTGGCGCACTACGAAACTACAGGGCCGGAGATCTGGCGCGACACCGGCGGCCGCATCACGCATTTCGTTTCCAGCATGGGAACCACGGGCACGATCATGGGCTGCTCGCGCTATTTCAAGGAAATGAATCCGGCGATTCGCATCATTGGCTGCCAGCCGGAGGAAGGCTCGCAGATTCCCGGCATACGGAAGTGGCCGGAAGCCTATCTGCCGAAGATCTTCGACGCTTCGCGCGTCGATCAGGTCGAAAACGTGAGCCAGGGGCAGGCCGAAGAAATGGCGCGGCGGCTCGCCCGCGAAGAAGGCATCTTTGCCGGAATTTCCTCCGGCGGAGCGCTTGCCGTGGCTTTGCGCATCGCGAACCAGATGGACAACGCGGTGATCGTCACCATTGTCTGCGACCGCGGTGACCGCTATCTCTCGACGGGCGTGTTCCCGGCTTAGTCGGGCAGGGCGATCTTGTTGTCGGTGCTGAACTGGTAGTCGCGGAAGATGTGCTCCGCCGACAGCAGCCGATAACTGCCATCGTCGTCGCGGCGGGTGGTGTCCTTCAAGCGGTAGGTGTAGTGACCGCAGGTCCAGCAGTCGAAGTTGCGCATGTGGGTGCACAAACAGGTCTTGTCCATCACATGGAGCTTCTTCGCATGCGGATGAAGTGCCACTTCGCGGTTGTAGGCCTCGATGTACTGGCAACTGCCGGTGGAATCCAGCAGGTAGCCGAAGGCCTCGCAGTTCGGGCGGATGCCGGCGCCGATGGCGGGGCTGTTCTTCAGCATGCGCATCGGGTAGCCGGTCGGTGAAATGGTGTTCACCTCGATGTCGCTTTCGCTGGCCTTGAAATACTCCTGCTGTACCTTCTCCGGCAGGCCGCATTCTTTCGAAACGGTGAAGCGGGTGGCGACCTGGACCGCGGCGGCGCCCATTTCCATGAACGCGACGGCGTCCGATCCGGTGAAGATGCCGCCGGCCGGAATCAGCGGAATGTCGAGATGCTCGGCCTTCATCCAGTCGCGAATTTCGACCACAATCCTGGCGAGATCGTACTGTGCCCAGTCCATGCCGAAACCCAGATGGCCGCCGGCGAGAGGGCCTTCGATCACGACATAGTCGGGCAGGCGGCCGGTGCGCGCGCTCTTTTTCAGAAACAGTGTCAGGGCGCGCAGCGACGAGACGATGATGCCCAGCTTGACGTCACGGAAGCGCGGATGATCCTCCATCAGAGCAAACGAACCGAGATGCAGGCCCGCCGCCAGCGTGATGCCGTCGATGCCGGCATCGAGCGCGGCGTGGAGGCGAACGCGCAGGGTTTCCTTCGGCGCGTTCATGGTCAGCTTTTCCATGCAGTTGGCGAAGATCAGCCCGTCGCCGCGCTTGGCCTCCATGGTGCGGCCGACATGCAGGGCGGTCGCTTCCGCGAGCAGGCCGAGGTCGAACTTGACCACGGCCTTCTCCGTATTGGCGACGTTGTATTTGTATTGCCGGAGTTTGTCCTTGACGAACTTGGTATTGAAGCGCCGGTCGGAAACCGTAGGCACCATCGCGTCGGAGATGTGGCCGACGCCGCCCAGGCGCGCCGCCTCCAGGGCGAGTTCGGCGGTCGAAATGTCGACGCCCATGCCGCCGACCATGATCGGCACCAGTTCCTTCTTGCCCAGCCGCAAGCGAAAATCATCGACGCGCTTCATTGCAAACGTTTCCATTATTTGGCAGCCCGACATTATCGCCTGTCGGCGGGGCGTTCTGTCGCCGCTGCGACGGAAAATTCTCGCGGTATCGGGCTCAAGCCATCAGGCGTAACAGGGCTTCTCCATAGCGCTCGGCCTTGGCTTGGCCGATGCCGGGCACGCCGAGCAACTCGGTCAGGCTTGGCGGGCGACGGGCCGCGAGTTCGCGCAGGGTCTTGTCGTGCAGGATGACGTAGGCCGGCACGCCCTGTTCGCGCGCCAGATCGGCACGCCAGGCGCGCAGGGCATCGAACAGCGGCGCATCGCCTTCCGCCAGCGGCGCCCCGACGCTGGATCGCCGTCCCGCCAGCGCCGACTTCTTGCCGGGGACGCGCTTCGCCTGCCGGCGCAGCGACAGCGTGGCTTCGCCCTTCAGCACCGGCCGCGCCGCGTCGGTCAGGCGCAGCGCGCCGAAAGCCTGCGCGTCGGCATGCAGCAGCCCGGCGGCCAGCAGTTGACGGAACACCGAGCGCCAGCCGGCGTCGTCGAGATCCGCGCCGGCGCCGAAGGTGGGCAACTCACCATGACCGAACTGCTGCACTTTTTCGGTGGCCTTGCCGCGCAGGATGTCGATCAGGTGGCCGGCGCCGAAACGCTGACCGGTGCGCAGGGCGGCCGACATGGCCTTTTGCGCGGCGACCGTGCCGTCCCACAGTTGCGGCGGATCGAGGCAGGTGTCGCAGTTGCCGCAGGCCTGAGCCTCTTCGCTGAAATATTTAAGCAGCAGCGCGCGCCGGCAGGCGGCGGTTTCGCACCAGGCCAGCAGGGCGTCGAGCTTGCTGCGCTCGACGCGCTTCTGTTCCTCGCCCGCGGCCGATTCGTCGATGCGCAGGCGATGGATCACCACGTCGTTGAGGCCATAGGTCATCCAGGCCTCGGCCGGCTCGCCGTCACGGCCGGCGCGGCCCGTTTCCTGGTAGTAGGCTTCGAGGCTTTTGGGCAGGTCGAGATGGGCGACGAAGCGCACGTCGGGTTTGTCGATGCCCATGCCGAAGGCGATGGTCGCCACCATGACGATGGCGTCTTCGCGCAGGAAGCGCTGCTGATGCTGCAGGCGCACGGCCGCGTCGAGCCCGGCGTGGTAGGGCAGGGCGGCGATGCCCTGCTGATTGAGCCAGGCGGCGGTCTCATCGACCTTCTTGCGCGACAGGCAATACACGATGCCGGCCGCGCCGCGCTGCCCGGCAAGGAAGTCGAGCAACTGCCGGCGCGGGTTGTCCCTTTCGACCACGGTGTAGCGGATGTTCGGCCGGTCGAAGCTCGAAATGAATACGCGCGCCGCATCCAGCCCGAGGCGGGTGATGATTTCCTGCCGTGTCAAATGGTCGGCGGTCGCCGTCAGGGCAATCCGCGGCACCGTCGGGTAGCGCTGGTGCAGGGCCGAGAGCTGGATGTACTCGGGGCGGAAATCGTGTCCCCACTGCGAGACGCAATGCGCTTCGTCAATGGCGAACAGGGCGAGGCGATTCCTGCCGACCAGATGGTCCATGACGCCGAGAAAGCGCTCCGTCAGCAGGCGTTCGGGCGCGACATAAATCAGGTCGAGCTCGTCCATGCGCAGGCGCCGTTCGACCTCGGATGCCGTGGCATAGTCCTGCGAGGAATTGAGGAAGGCTGCGCGCACGCCGGCTTGCAGCAGGGCATCGACCTGGTCCTGCATCAGCGCGATGAGGGGCGAAACCACGACGCCGACGCCCTCCCTGAGCAACGCAGGAATCTGGTAGCACAGCGACTTGCCGCCGCCGGTAGGCATCAGCACCAGCGCGTCGCCGCCGCCGATCAGGTGCTCGATGATCTCCTCCTGCGGCCCGCGAAACGAGGGATAGCCAAAGACGCGGCGGAGGGTTT
>JBAZOF010000248.1:0-4028 GCA_041648855.1 Sulfuritalea sp.
TTTCGGCAAAGGTCACCGAAGGGGCCAGCAGCGTCGCCGAGGAGCAGCTCATGATGGCCGACAGCACCGCGCCGAAGAACAGCACCTGGGCGAACAGCGGCGTGTGCTGCAGCACCAGGGTCGGCAGGACCAGTTGCGTGTCCTTCGCCAGCAGCTCATGGAACAGCGCCGGGTCGATCAGCGTCGCCGAATAGGCGATGAACATCGGCACGAAGGTGAAGCAGAAATAGATCGAGGCGCCGAGGATGGAGCCCCACAAGGCGATGTTCGCCGTCTTCGCCGAGGTGATGCGCTGGAATACGTCCTGCTGCGGAATCGAGCCGAGCATCATGGTCATCCATGTGCCGAGGAAGGTGAGCCACAGCCAGGGATCGGGCGCCGGGAAGAAGTCCAGCTTGCCGGCGGCACGCGCGTGGTCGATCACCGCCGTGGCGCCACCGCCGACTTTGCCGCTGACGGTCCAGGCGATGAACAAGAGGCCGCCCATCGACACCGCCATCTGTACGAAATCGAGGATCGCCACCGAGAACATGCCGCCGAACACCGTGTAGGTCAGCACGATGGCGGCGCCGAGGATCATGCCGGCGTTCTGCGACACCGCACCGTCGGTGACGACGAAGAAGATCAGCCCCAGCGCCTTGATCTGGGCAGCCACCCAGCCCAGATACGAGAGCACGATGCAGACCGTGGTGACGACCTCCACGGTGCGGTTGTAGCGCATGCGATAGAAGTCGCCCAAGGTGATGATGTTGAGCTTGTAGAGATAGCGCGAGAAGATGATGCCGGCGATGATCAGGCACATCGAGGAGCCGAACGGGTCGGCGACCACGCCGGTGAGGCCGTCCTTGACGAATGTGGCCGAGACGCCGAACACCGCTTCGGCGCCGAACCAGGTGGCGAACACCGTGGCGGTGACGACCGGCAGCGGCAGGCTGCGGCCGGCAACGGCAAAATCCCTGGCGTTGTGAACGCGGGTGGCGGCAAACAGCCCGATGCCGACCGACATCATGAGATAGAGCACGACAAACCAGAGCAGCATTTGAAGTCCTTTATTGCAGAATCGCGAAGCCCAGCGCAAAGGCGGCGACCGCAAACGCCAGCCAAAGCAGCTGGCGCATGCTGCGTATCTCCGCGGCCAGGCTCTCCAGTTCCAGGTTGGGCGCCGGCGTCGCGGTCGCCACCAGCGCCTGATGCACCAGTCGCGGCAGGGTGGGCAGCAGCTTGGCCCAGTTTGCGGCCTCGCGCTTGATGTTGTTCTCCAGCGCCAGCCAGCCCAGCTGCTCGCTCATCCAGCGTTCGAGATAAGGCAGGGCCGTCTTCCACAGATCGAGTTCGGGATCGAGCTCGCGGCCGAGGCCCTCGACGTTGAGCAGGGTCTTTTGCAGCAACACCAGTTGCGGCTGGATTTCCACGTTGAACTGGCGCGAGGTCTGGAACAGGCGCAGCAGAACGCGGCCCAGCGAAATGTCCTTGAGCGGCCGGTCGAAGAAGGGTTCGCAGACGGAACGGATCGCCGCCTCGAACTCATCGACGCGGGTTTCCTTCGGCGCCCAGCCCGACTCGATGTGCACCTCGGCGACGCGCTTGTAGTCGCGCTTGAAGAAGGCGAGGAAATTCTGCGCCAGGTAATTCTTGTCGATGTCCGACAGGGTGCCGACGATGCCGAAGTCGAGCGCGATATAGCTGCCCTTGCGCGGTCCTTCGGTGGCGACGAAGATGTTGCCGGGATGCATGTCGGCGTGGAAGAATCCGTCGCGGAACACCTGGGTGAAGAAGATTTCGACGCCGGCACGCGCCAGGCGCGGAATGTCGACCCCCTTCTCGCGCAGCACGTCGATCTGCGAAATCGTCGTGCCGTGCATGCGCTCCATCACCATCACGCTTTGCGTGCACCAGTCCCAATGCACCTCGGGCAGGATCAGCAGGTCGGAGCCCTCGAAGTTGCGCCGCAGTTGCGAGCAGTTGGCCGCTTCGCGCATCAGGTCCAACTCGTAGTGCAGGTATTTGTCGAACTCGGCGACGACCTCGCGCGGCTTGAGCCGCCGGCCGTCGGCCCAGACGGTTTCCAGCAGGCTGGCGGCGACCTGCAGCAGCGCGATGTCGTGCTCGATCACGGGCTGGATGCCGGGGCGCAGGATCTTGACGGCGACTTCGCGGCCGCCGTCCTTTTCGTGGAGCACGGCGAAATGCACCTGCGCCACCGAGGCCGAGGCGACCGGCTCGCGGTCGAATTTCGCGAAGACCTGATCCACCGTCCGGCCGTAGGCCTTTTCCAGTTCGGCGATGGCAAGCTCCGAGGGAAACGGCGGCACCCGGTCCTGCAGCTTCGCCAGTTCGTCGGCGATGTCCAGCGGCAGCAGGTCGCGTCGCGTCGACAGCAACTGACCGAACTTGACGAAAATGGGCCCGAGGGCTTCCAGTGCCTGGCGCAGGCGCACGGCCCGCGGCGCAGAGAGATCGCGCCAGAACATCAGCCGCTGCACTGCGAGGAGCATGCGCGCCCAGAAGCCGGGCTCGAGCTCGTGGTCGAGGATCAGATTGTCGAGCCCGTAGAGGTAGGCAACACGGGCGATACGGATGAGGCGGAAGATGCGCACGGGAAGATAGGCGGACAAAAACGCAGTTTCAGTGGAGGCTAACGTCGGCATTATCGACGTTAAGCGCAGCGGCCGTAGCTAAAACGGGAAGTATAATTCACAGCCTACGGAAACACCCTGCATACTCTTGATATGGCTGCATCCAGCTCATCTGCCCGCATTTCCTTCGACGCCCGTCAGCATCTCGCCAGCCTGCTGCGCACTGCGCTGGCCAGCGTGGCTCCCGGACAGGGTCTTGTCGAAATCATCCTCGAACGTCCCAAGCAGGCCAGCCACGGCGATTTCGCCAGCAATCTTGCGATGCAGCTGGCGCGCGAGCTGAAGACCAACCCGCGCCAGATCGCCGAGCGTCTGGTGCGCGAACTGCCGCCATCGCCGGCCGTGGCGAAGGTGGAAATTGCCGGCGCCGGCTTCATCAATTTCACTCTGACACCCGCGGCCAGGACGGCCGTGGTGCCGGCCGTGCTTGCGGCGGGGCATGGCTTCGGCCGCGGCGCGCCGAAGGCCGGCAAGGCGGCGCAGCGCCTGCAGGTCGAGTTCGTTTCCGCCAACCCGACCGGCCCGCTGCATGTCGGTCACGGGCGGGGTGCGGCGTACGGCGCGAGCCTCGCCTCGCTGCTGGCTTTCGCCGGTTTTGATGTGACGCGCGAGTATTACGTCAATGACGCGGGGCGGCAGATGGACATCCTCGCCGTGTCCGCCTGGCTGCGCTATCTGGAACTGTTCGACGAACCCGTGCCCTTTCCGCCCAACGGTTACCAGGGCGGCTATGTGCGCGAGATGGCGGAGCAGGTGAAGGCGGCCCATGGCGATCGCTATGTGCATCCGGCCGAAGCCGTGCTCGCCTGCCTGCCCGAGACCGAAGACATCGAGGCCAAACTCGACGGCCTGATTCTCGCCGGCAAGGACCTGCTCGGCGAAGACTGGGCCTACATCCACGGCCACGTGCTGAACGAGCAACTGACCGATTGCCGCGCCGACCTGGAAGAGTTCGGCGTGCATTTCGACGTCTGGTTCTCCGAGCGCAGCCTGTACGAGACGGGTATGGTGGAACGGGCCGTGGCGACGCTGGAAAAATCCGGCCACATCTATCTGCAGGATGGCGCCAAGTGGTTCAGCTCGACGGCCTTCGGCGACGAGAAGGACCGCGTGGTCCAGCGCGACAACGGCATCTACACTTATTTCGCATCGGACATCGCCTATCACCTGAACAAGTTCGAGCGCGGCTTCGACAAGGTGATCGACGTCTGGGGCGCCGACCATCACGGCTACATCCCGCGCGTGAAGGGTGCGCTCGCTGCCTCCGGTGCGGATGCCGACCGGCTCGACGTGACACTGGTGCAGTTCGTCAGCCTGTTCCGCGACGGCCAGAAGGCCTCGATGTCCACCCGCTCCGGCGAGTATGTGACGCTGCGCCAGTTGCGCGAGGAG
>JBAZOF010000249.1:0-4017 GCA_041648855.1 Sulfuritalea sp.
GTACCCAAAAAGCCGGTGCCGCCGATGATCAGCAAATTCTTCACGGCAGTTGTTCCACTGCCGTTTCACCTTGCCCGCGCGCGCCGATCACGCCCAGCGTGCCTTTCAGGGACTGCGGGCGGCCGGAAAACAGGGTGTTGTAATAGACCGCGTTGCTCATGACCTTTTTCACGTAATCACGGGTTTCCGTGAACGGGATGGTTTCGGCGTAGATCGCGCCTTCCAGAGGCCCCTCCGCGCGCCACTTGCGGGCGCGGCCGGGCCCGGCATTGTAGGCGGCCGAGGCCAGCACCGGATGGTTGTCGAGCGAGGTCAGCACCATCTTCATGTAGTGGGTGCCGAGCGTGACGTTGGTGTCCATCTCGGTCACCCTGGTCGGGTGGAAATGGACCAGGTTGATCTTCTTCGCCACCCATTTCGCCGTGGCGGGCATCAACTGCATGAGGCCCTTGGCGCCGACCGAGGATTTGGCGTTCATGATGAAACGGGATTCCTGCCGCATCAGGCCATAGACCCAACCGTTGTTGAGGGCAAGCTCGTCGGCCTTGGGCAGCACCTGGTCGCTGAAAGGCGCGATGTAGCGCAGACTGTAATTGTGCTGCGCCTGCGTCCGGTCGGCGGTGTTGATGGCACGATCCCATATCTCGTTGCGCCGGGCGAACTCCGCCGCCGCCAGCAAGGCGCGGTCGTCCATGCCGCGCAGGGACCACACCCATTCGCGCACGCCTTCGATGCGCATGTCGACGCGGAACAGCGCCAGCGCGCGGTGAAAGCCCTGGTTCGCCGTAGCCAGGGCCAGTTCCTCGGCGCTCGGCGCCGCCGCCAGGGGTGGCACCTCGATGTTGCGGCCAAGTTCCTCGTCGGCGAGGTTGCCGTAGAAATTCGGCTGGCCGCTGAGCTTCGAATAGAGTGCGCGAGCTTCGTCGCCACGGCCGGCGGCGGCCAGCGCCCGCGCCTGCCAGTAAGTCCAGTCCGGCTGCGCGGACTGGGTCGGCGGCATTGCGGCAATTCCCCGCCGTACCGCGCTCCAGTCATGCACGCGCAAGGCGGCGCGCACCCGCCAGGCCATTTGCTCCTCGGACAAGCGGGTGGCGGACGCATTCTCGTACCACGCCAGCGCTTCCGGCTGATGGCGCAAGGCCGCCTGCCAGGCCAGCTGGCCCCAAGCGTAGGCGCGCTCTTCGGCGGTGAAGCTGGCTTCGATGCGCGTCCAGCGCTTTGCAGCAGCCTGCGGGTCGTTGCGTGCCAGACGCTGCACCGCGAACAGTGCGGTTTCACGGCCGCCGCGCTTTGCCGCAAAGCCGGCCGGAAGCTTGTCGAGATAACGCGCCGGGGCTTGCGCCATGGATTCAAGGCCGCGTCCGTCAAAGCCTTCGCTGGCCGGCAGATAGACGGCCGCGCTGCGCGCTGCGCCCACCCGCTTCGCTTCAAAAAACCGCCGCACGCGCTGCCACACCTCTTCCACCGTCAAGCCTTGTGCGCCAACCAGCTGGTCGACCAGCGGCTCGCAGGCCTGCGGCAATTCCTGGCCGCTGGTCCACAGGGCACGCACCGCCTCGGGCGTCCGCGCGGCCTGCGCCGCGTAGCAGTTCACTTCGGCATCGGGCAGGGCAAGCGTCGGTATCTCGCGCTGAAAACTGTCCCAGTCGCCCTTCTTGCCCAACACGCGCAGCCAGTCTCCGCGCAACTTCTCGGCGAGATAGGCGCCCGGATAGCGGCTCAGATAGTCCGCAACGCCGCTGTCGTCGCCATCGTCTAGCCGCAGGCGCAAGGACCAGTATTCCGCCCAGGCGTGCAACGGATGCCCCTGCAGGGCTTCCAGCTGGCGCCCGAGGCGCACACGCTCGCCGTTGCGAAACGCGTCCCGCGCCAGAAGAAACGCTGCATCGCCGCGCTCGACGGATGTTTTTGAAGGAGCGCAAAGCGCCGGCGCCGACACCATGGAAAGCGCTGCCGAGAAAGCCGCAATGACGGCAATTCGGGATAGAGGCATGGCAGGTTTGAGCTTATAGTTCATCCAATGTTTGCTTCTTGACTTGTTCCGGCTCCACGTTAGCACATGACCGCAGACTCGCCGTCCGGCGAACACACCGACGATTCCCCGATTCCTCGCGCTGCATTGCGGCGCCTGAAGCTGGCCGCGCGCATGGCGCTCGACGAAAAAACCCATGTCGAACTTTCGGCACGCATCGAGTCCCATCTCGCCGCGCTGCTGGCACCCCTGCCACCGCAGACCCTGGCCTTCTGCGCGCCGGTGCGTGGCGAATTCGATGCACGACCGCTGGCCTCGCTCCTCCTTGCCCGCGGCTGGCAGGCGGCAATGCCCATCGTCGTCGAATCGGATGCGCCGATGCGCTTCAGGCGCTGGACACCCTTGTGCACGATGGGCGTCGATCGCTACGGCATTCCGATTCCGCTCGACGGCCCGGATCTCGTCCCCGACGTCGTGCTGCTGCCCTTGCTGGCTTTCGACGCGCAAGGTTTTCGCCTTGGCTACGGTGGCGGATATTTCGACCGCACACTGGCGGTACTGGTTCCCCGCCCGCTGGCAATCGGCATTGGCTTCGAAGTCGGACGCGTGGCGGACATCCGGCCGCAGACGCACGACATACCCCTCGCCGCGATAGTCACCGAGGCCGGCATCCTGCGTTTTGCGCCAGCCTAAGGACCGGTCGCCTGACCCAACCTCGCCAACGCCTCGTCGAGCAGCGCGCGCCGCGTGCCGAAATTGAGGCGGACGAAGCCGGATGCGCCGAAATCCGCGCCGTCCGAAAGTCCCAGGCCGTGCTGCTCGAACCAGCGCGCCGGGTTGTCGATGCCATGATCGGAAGCAAACTCGCGCGCATCGATCCAGGCCAGATAGGTCGCCTCCACCGGCCGCATGGCGAGACCCGGCGCGGCAGCAACCGCACGCTCGACGGCTCGCAGGTTGCTGCGCAGATAGTCGAGCAGGGCCTCCTGCCAGTCATCGGAGCTCGTTAGTGCGGCCTCGGTCGCAACCATGCCCAGCGCATTGACGTGCGGCACGATGCCGTGCATGGCGTCGCGGAAGCCGCGCCGCAGGCGGCTGTCGGGAATGATGGCGAAGGCGCAGCCCAGCCCGGGGATGTTGAAGGTCTTGGACGGCGCCATCAGCGTGATGGTGCGCGCCGCCAATTCCGGGCTGAGCGTGGCGAAAAGTCGGTGCTGGTGATACGGCGACAGGATCAGGCCGTTGTGTATTTCGTCCGAGCAGACGACCAGATCGTGCTTTTCCGCCAGCAGCGCGATCTGCCACAACTCGTCTTCGTTCCATACCCGTCCGGTCGGATTGTGCGGATGGCAGAGCAGGAAGAGTTTCGCCCGGCTGGTCCTGAGTACCGCATCGACGGTGGGGAAATCCCACAGCCAGCCCGCGGAGTCGCGCACCAGCGGAGCGCTCGCCACGCGCCGGCCGGAATAGCCTGGCGCCGAAAGAAAGGGCGGATAAATCGGCGTTGCGGTGAATACGGCGTCGGCCTCCCCGCCGACGGCACGGCAGGCGACGTTGAGGCCTGACACGAGACCCGGTAGCCAGACAATCCACTCGGGATCGACGCTCCAGGCGAACTTGCGCCCGAGGTAGCTGACCACTGCCTCGACCTGGCTCGCGGTAGGCTGGTTGTAGCCGAACACGCCGTGATCGATGCGCGCGCGCAGGGCCGCCAGCACTGCCGGCGGCGCGGCAAAGTCCATGTCGGCGACCCACAGCGGGATGACCCCGCCCGGTTCGTTGCGCCCGGCGTACTTCGCCCATTTCACCGAATCGGTGCCGGCGCGTTCCAGTGGCGCATCGAAGTCGTGGCTCATTTGCCTGCACCCGCGTCTTGTCGCTTCATGAGCCTTCAGTTGGGCGGCTGGAAAAGAAAATCGCCGCCCTCGGTATGCCCGGCCGATACCACTGCGCCGTATTGGGGCTGTTGCGGATACTCGCTGCTGACGCCCGTGCGAACCGCACTCCAGATCCGCACGCCGGGCGTCACGCTGCCGGTGTTCTGC
>JBAZOF010000250.1:0-4015 GCA_041648855.1 Sulfuritalea sp.
GGATATCCGCAACTTCGGGGATACCCAGAAGAAGCTGGCGGACGCGCGCGACGCCCTGCTCGGTTTCGCCATGGCCAATGACCGGCTTCCGTGTCCTGCGTCGAGCACCAGCAACGGGCTGGAGAGTCCGGTAGGCGGAGGTGTGTGCACCAACCCCAACGATGGGTTTTTCCCCGCAGCGACGCTGGGTTTGTCACCCGTCGATTCGCAAGGATATTTCCTCGACGGCTGGGGCGGAGAAACCGCCAATCGGGTGCGCTATGCAATCAGCACGGCAAACAGCAGCGCCTTCACCACCGCCTCGGGGATGAAGAACACCGGGCTGACGACGCTGGCGCCCGACCTGCAGATATGCAGTACCGGCGTCGGCCTGACCAATGAGGGCCTCGCGACAGCCGCCTGTGCGGCGAGCGCATCGCTTGCCACGGACGCAGTCGCTGTCGTCTATTCGATCGGCAAGAACGGCGGAATCGGAGGTTCAGGCAACCATGAGAAACACAATCCGAATCCATCGCCATCCGCGGTCGCGCCGGACCGCGCCTTCGTCAATGCAACGCAAGGCAGCGCGTTCGACGATCAGATGCTCTGGCTGTCGAAGAGTACGCTGTTCAACCGTATGGTCGCCGCCGGCAGATTGCCCTGAGTCCGACAATAGTCGGCGCTGGTGACACGGCAATATCAGTTTGATTCAGGCGAAGCCCTGCGGATTGTTCCGCTGCCAGTTCCACGAATCACCGCACATGTCGTCCAGCGTGCGCTGCGCCGTCCAGCCCAGGCGTTGCCTGGCCAGTGAAGGATCGCCCCAGCAGGCCGCAACGTCGCCCGTCCGCCGCGCCACGATACGATGGGGAATCGCCTGCCCGCTGGCCCGCTCGAATGCCTTCACCAGATCCAGCACGCTGTAGCCGCATCCGGTGCCGAGATTGACTGTCAGCACCTCGCGCGGGTCGCGCAAGGCCCAGTCAAGGGCGGCGACATGGCCTTCCGCCAGATCCATCACATGGATGTAATCGCGGACGCCGGTGCCGTCGGGCGTCGGGTAGTCGCCGCCGAAAACCTGCAGCTCCGGCCGGCGCCCCACGGCGACTTGGGTCACGAAAGGCATCAGGTTGTTGGGAATGCCGTTCGGGTCTTCACCGATCAGCCCGCCGGGATGGGCGCCCACCGGGTTGAAGTAGCGCAGCAGTGCGATCGACCACTCGGGCGCGGCGACGTGAAGGTCGCGCAGAATCTCCTCCACCATCAGCTTGGTGCGTCCATAGGTATTGGCCGGCCGCAGCGCTGCCGATTCGGGGATCGGATTGGACTCCGGATCGCCATACACCGTGGCGGACGAACTGAAAATGATCCGCCTGAGCTCCGCCCTAATCATCGCTTCGAGCAGCACCACGGTGCCCGTGACATTGTTGTCGTAGTAGCGCAGCGGTTGCGTCGCCGATTCGCCGACCGCCTTGAGCCCGGCGAAATGCACCACGGCATCGACCGAGTACTGGTCGAACAGACCGTCCATGTCCTGCCGCGAGCGCACGTCGCCCTGCACGCAGGGCACCGGCCGCCCGGCGATGGCTTCCAGCCGCTGCACGCCGAGCGGCTTGCTGTTGCTGAAGTTGTCGAACAGCACTACGTCGTGCCCGGCCTCCATCAGCACCGCGGCGGTGTGCAGCCCGATGTAGCCGGCGCCGCCTGTCAGCAGAATCATTTGCCAATTCCCATGAATGGATGGCGGCAATTCTAGCCCACCCGCATCGGCCTGCATCGGGCCGACCTTTCCCTTATGACCATCATCACATTTCCTGAATCCAGCGCGCCGCGCCGCCGGTAGAATCACGGAATCCACCTTCAGGAGTTCGCCGTGTCCAAAGACTTCAGGATTGCCCCGAGCATTCTTTCCGCCAACTTCGCCCGCCTCGGCGAGGAAGTCGATAACGTGCTCGCCGCGGGCGCCGACATCGTGCATTTCGACGTCATGGACAACCATTACGTGCCGAACCTGACCATCGGCCCGCTGGTCTGCGAAGCCCTGCGCAAGCATGGCGTCACGGCGCCGATCGATGTGCATCTGATGGTCAAGCCGGTCGACCGCATCATCCCCGACTTCGCCAAGGCCGGCGCCACCTACATCACCTTTCACCCGGACGCCTCGGACCACGTCGACCGCACCATCGGCCTGATCCGCGAATGCGGTTGCAAGCCCGGACTCGTGTTCAACCCGGCCACGCCGCTAGACGTGCTCGAGTACACCCTGGACAAGCTCGACATGGTGCTGCTGATGAGCGTCAACCCCGGCTTCGGCGGCCAGAAGTTCATTCCCTACGTGCTCGAGAAGGCCAGAAAGGTACGCCAGATGATCGACGCGCGCGGCCTCGACGTCAGCCTCGAAATCGATGGCGGCGTCGGCACCGGCAACATCATGGAAGTGGCGAAGGCCGGGGTCGATACCTTTGTCGCCGGCTCGGCGGTGTTCGGCGCCGCGAAGGACAGCGACCCCCATCGCTACGATACGGTGATCGGCGCGCTGCGCGCCGAACTCAAGAAGGCCTGACGGCTTTCCTGCCGCGGCGCCGGGCCGCGAGTTCGCGCCCGAGCTCGCCGTGAATCATGCGCAACTCGGTCAGCGTGGTCTCGATGTCGCGGCGCCGCGAGTCGAGCTCGCCGATCGCCTCCTCGATGCGTCCGACCAGATATTCGAGCTGTTTGGCGTGGCCCTCGCCGTGATCGCCGTAAAGCGACAGGATGTGCTCGATTTCGGCCAGCGACAAACCCATCGCCCGTCCGCGCAGGATCAGTGCCAGCCGCACGCGGTCGCGGCGGGTATAGGCGCGGCCGCCGTTGATCCGGCGCGGCGCCAGCAAGCCGCGGGCCTCGTACAGCCGGATCGCGCGCTGGGTGACGCCGAGTTCTCGCGCCAGCTCGGTGATGCCCGACAGTTCGGTCTCGTCGCCGCCGCGATGGGCGGCGACGGTATCCTCGGCGCGCGCCTCGACCACCGCTGCTGACGTGGCCCGCTTCGAGCGGCTGCGGACCTTGCCGGTCATTGCCGCGCCCTGCCTCAGACGATGCGGTTGAGCTTCATCGCGACGCTCATGTCGCCCGTCACCACGAAGCGGCCGGTCATGAAGCCGGTCACCGGCTCGAGTTCACCCTTGAGCATCGCCGCCAGGTTATCGAGGGTGATGCTGACGGTGCACTCGGCCTCGCGGTCGACGTGGTCGACGCTGTTGGGCAGCGCCTTGCCGTCGACATAGGCGACGCCATCGGCGCCGCAGTCGAACTTCAGCGTCGCGCCGAGGCCGCTGTCGGCGCCTACCTTCTCGCGCAAGGCCGTGATGCAGGTCTGCAAATCCATGCTGGTCTCCTTAGTTGCCGGTTGCGCCGGGTGCTAACGTTCCGCTCCGTGCGCATCCTAGCGCCGCCGGTTTCCTTGTTCAAGCATTTTCTTACGCATGGGCAATGATGTTGACCCATAGGTGAACATTGCGTAGCATGGCCTGTAAATCGCACCCGGGCCGAAGGCCGCGGAGGAGGAGGCAGCAAATGACAAATAATGGCTCCACTGGCGACTCCGCTGCCAGATACGCCAGCGTTCTGCGTCCCGGCACCTTCGCCGGCCAAGTGGTCTGGGTCACCGGCGGCGGCAGCGGCATCGGCCGCTGCATCGCCCACGAGCTGGCCTCGCTCGGCGCCACGGTGGTGGTCTCCGGACGCAGCGAGGACAAGCTGACCCGCGTCGTCGCCGAGATCACGGCGGACGGCGGCCGCGCCGATGCCATCGCCTTCGACATCCGCGACGAAGCCGCAGTGCGCGACGGCGTCGCCGCCATCGTCGGCCGCCACGGCCGCATCCACGGCCTGGTGAACAACGCCGGCGGCCAGTTTCCCTCGCCGTTGCTGGCGATCAGCAAGAAGGGTTTCGAAACCGTGCTGGCCAACAACCTGACCGGCGGCTTCCTGATGATGCGCGAGGTCTTCCTGCAGAGCATGCAGCAGCACGGCGGCGCCGTGGTGAACATGACGG
>JBAZOF010000251.1:0-4010 GCA_041648855.1 Sulfuritalea sp.
CGTATTCAATACGCTGATCGCCGGTTTTCTCACCGCGCTCGATTTCGGCGCTGGCTTTGCGGTCAATCTGGTCTTCTCGCAGTGCGTCGGCTTGAGCATCCTGGTTCTGTTCCAACTGGTTCTGCGACTGCCCTTGAGCGGGGCGGTGCGCGGTGCCGGTATAGCCGGGGCCGTTGCGGCGGGCGCGCTGGTCGGCGGCATGCTGGGCCGGTTGCTGACAGGATTGGGCGCTTCGCCCGACGGTTCGCATGAAACCCAGGCCTTGCTGATCGGGCTGGTATTCGGCACCATCGCGGCCGGGTTTTTCTGGTTGCGACAGCGTAACGCCCAGCTCGAGAGCGATTTGCAGGCACGCGAACTGGCACGGCTGGAAGCCGAGAAGCAAAGCCTGGCCGCACAGCTGCGCATGCTTCAGGCGCAGATCGAACCGCATTTCCTGTTCAATTCGCTGGCCAACGTCGCCGCGCTGATCGAGGCGGACCCGAAGCTCGCCAGCCGGTTGCTGGATGCCCTGATTCGCTATCTGCGTTCCAGCCTGGCCCGCACGCGCGCCGAGGGCGGCACGCTGGGCGACGAAGTGGCCCTGCTGACGGCTTACCTCGATGTGTTGAAAATTCGCATGGGAGAGCGCCTGGCCTATGCTTTCGAGATTGCTCCGGAGCTGCTGGCCCATGCCTTCCCGCCGATGCTGCTGCAGCCGCTGGTGGAAAACGCCATCCGTCACGGGTTGGAGCCGAAAGTCGCAGGGGGCCGCGTTACCGTGTCCGCGCGGAGACTGCGTGACCGGCTGCAGATTTCCGTCAATGACGACGGCCTCGGCTTTGCCGAAACACCCGGCGAGGGGATTGGCGTCGCCAACATCCGGGCCCGTCTCGCGGCGCTCTATGGGCCGGCGGCACGCCTTGAGTTGGGCTCGGAAGTCGGCTCTGGCGTGACGGCGACGATGAGCGTGCCGCTCGAGGTGACGGCATGAAGGCGATCCTCGCGGACGACGAGCCGTTGCTGGCAAAGCATCTGGCGGCACGGCTCGCCAAATTGTGGCCGCAGCTCGAGATTGCGGGCGTGGCGGCGAACGGCCTCGAAGCGCGGGAGATGATCGACAGCCTGCAGCCGGACCTTGCATTTCTCGACATTCGCATGCCGGGACTGACCGGTCTGGAGGTCGTGCAGGCGCTGGCGCCGGAGGTTCGTGCGGCGTGCCGCGTGGTCTTCGTCACGGCCTACGACGAATTTGCGGTGCAGGCCTTCGAACGTGAAGCGGTGGACTACCTGCTCAAACCGGTCAGCGACGACCGGCTGGCGGTGGCCATCGAACGGCTGCAGCGCACGCCGCCGTTGCCGGGCAGCGCTCAGTCCGATGACCTTTTGCGGCGTCTGCAGGCGCTGTTGCCCAAGCCCGCGGAACACCTGCGCTGGGTGCGCGCCTCGGTCGGCAACGATGTGCGGTTGGTCGCGACGGATGAGATCTGCTACTTTCAGGCCACCGATAAATACACGGCGGTATTCACGCAGGACGCCGAGCTGCTGATCCGCACGTCGATCAAGGAGCTACTGGAACAGCTCGATCCCGAGCAGTTCTGGCAGGTGCATCGCGGCACGCTGGTGAATGTGCGGCAGATCGTCACGGCGCGCCACGATGCCTTTGGCCGGGTCACGCTGAAGCTGAAGGATCGTCCGGAGGCCGTGGCTGTCAGCCGCGGTCACGCGCATCTGTTCAGGCAGATGTAGCGAGGATTTCAGCCGCCAGCCGGTCGAGCGCGGCGGCATCGAGCCGATCCGTGCCGTACCGGACTGCGGCTTCGAAGGAGTGGTAGTTGGATGCCTGCGAACGCTGGTAGAGCGGGTCGTAGTGCAGCGTCAATAGTTCTTCCACCAGGGCAGGGAAATCCCGCGCCGTGATCAGCGAGCGCCAGCGTTCGATCGTTTCGTTACTTTGCAGGCCCTTGAGCTGCTCCAGCCGTCCGATCAGCCATGCCGGGTCGGCAATCGCATAGTCGTAATCGCGCAGGAGAAATTCGACCCGGGCCCCAAGCGAGGCCTCGATGCGCAGGCCGGGAGCGCCGCGGATGGCATCGAGCAGCGCGTCGGGCACCTGTAGACGGCCGATCTTGCGGCTCTCGGCCTCGACGAACACGGGTTTGTTCCTGTCCAGTGCCGACAGTGCCGCGAACAGTTGCGTCTCGAAGCCCTTTTGCGCGGGCTGCGGCAGGCCGGGCAGGTTGCCCAGCACCGAGCCCTTGTGGGCTGCCAGTTCTTCGAGATGCAATATCTGCCCGCCACGCGCGGCGAGGGCTTCCAGCAGCCGGCTCTTGCCGCTGCCGGTGGCGCCGGTGACGACGCGAAACTTGATTTGCGGCGGCAGCAGGGCCAGTTGCTCGATGACATGGTGGCGCCAGCTCTTGTAGCCGCCCTGAATGCGATGCGCATCCCAGCCGATTTCGCGCAGGATGTGGGTGAAGGCGCCGCTGCGCTGGCCGCCGCGCCAGCAATACACCAGCGGTCGCCAGTTCTTGGGTTTGTCGAGCATGTGCTCTTCGATGTGGCGCGCAACGTTCTTCGCCACCAGCGCCGCGCCGAGCTTCTTCGCTTCGAACACCGAGACCTGCTTGTAGAGCGTGCCGACGCGGGCCCGTTCCTCGTCGTTCAGCACCGGCAGGCTGATCGCGCCGGGCAGATGGTCTTCGGCAAATTCGGCCGGGGCGCGGGCGTCGATGAGGGTGTCGAATTCGGCGAGCTGTGCTACCGTCGCCACTCCCTTGGAGATTTTTTCGGACATCGGGTATTTACGGGAGCAGCGGTTTGAGCGCTTTCCAGACGTGATCGAGAATCTTCGGCTGTGCGGCAGCGGTCGGATGCAGGCCGTCGGCCTGGTAGGCGCTTTGATCGAGGGCGATGGGTTCGAGCAGGAAGGGCAGCAAGGCGACTTTCTCGCGTCGGGCGAGGTCGCGGAAGGCGGCATCGAACTCCTGCGTGTACTTCGGTCCGTAGTTCGGCGGCAGGCGCATGCCGACCAGCAGCACGCGCGCACGGTGCTTCTTGGCCAGTGCCACCATGAAGGCGAGGTTGCCTTTCATCTCCGCCACCGGCAGGCCGCGCAAGCCATCGTTGGCTCCGAGTGCGAGAATGACGATGGCGGGTTTGAATTGATCGAGCGCTGCAGCGAAGCGCGCGCGTCCGCCGGCCGTGGTTTCGCCGCTGATGCTGGCGTTGGTGGCGGTGAGTGGGGAACCGGCGGCCTGCAATCGCTGTCCGAGCAAGGCGGGCCAGCTCTGGCTGACGGCGATGCCGAAGCCGGCGGAAAGGCTGTCGCCATAGATCAGGATGCGCTGCTCTGCCGCGGTGGCAGCGAGGCTGCAACAGAACAGGACCAGGAAGCAAGAACGGGAGATGAATCTTTTGAACATGCGTGAGAATCAGTTGGCGGCAGATGTGGTGATCGACGTGGTGGCGCTGGGCAAGATCGTCCCCAGCGGCGACGGCACGCTCACGATTCTGCACGAGATTTCGTTTGCCGTGACGTCCGGCGAGGCGGTGGCCATCGTCGGCGCCTCGGGTTCGGGCAAGTCCACCCTGCTCGGCCTGATGGCGGGGCTCGACCTGCCTTCGTCGGGTGCGGTGCATCTGGGCGGGCAGGACCTCGCCGATCTCGATGAAGATGCCCGTGCGGCACTGCGCGGCCGGCTGCTCGGCTTCGTTTTCCAGTCCTTCCAGCTGCTGCCGGCCCTGACGGCGCTGGAGAACACCATGCTGCCGCTGGAACTGGCCGGCCGTGCCGATGCGCGGGCCACGGCGGAGGCGATGCTGGCGCGTGTCGGCCTCGGCGCGCGGCTGGGGCACTACCCGAAACACCTTTCCGGCGGCGAACAGCAGCGCGTCGCGCTGGCGCGCGCCTTCGCCATGCGGCCGCAACTGCTGCTGGCCGACGAGCCCACCGGCAATCTCGATGCCGCTACCGGCGCCCAGATCATCGACCTGATGTTCGCCATGAATGCCGAGACTGGCACCACGCT
>JBAZOF010000252.1:0-3960 GCA_041648855.1 Sulfuritalea sp.
TGATGGCCACGTATTCGCCGGCCTCGATGCCGACGTCGAGATGGGTCAGCGCGTGCACCGTGCTGTCCCCCAGATGGAAGACGCGCTCGATGCCGGCAAGCTGGATGACGGCCATGCTACTGAGCCAGCAACAAAGTGTTAGTCCGCTCGCCCTGAGCTTGTCGAAGGGCGCCAGGGGCTTCGACAAGCTCAGCCCGAACGGAGGTTATCGCTTCACTCATGCCGGTTTGCTACTTCGATTTTTCGTCCGCCGTGGCACGAGCGCCGACTTTCACGCCCTCGCGCTCCAGCGAGGTGACGATGCGCTCGCCCTCGGCCAGGCCTTCGACGATTTCCGTGAACTCCCAGTTGGCGACGCCGGCCTTGACCTTGCGCTCTTCGAGCTTGCCGGTGTCGGCATTCAGGATCATCACCTTGCTGCCCTCGATCAGCGCCGCCGTCGGCACGCGCAGCACATTGGGCCGCGTGTCGAGCACGATCTCGACGTCGGCGCTGTAGCCGACCAGAAGGCTCCCCGTCGCCGGCCTCTCGAAATCCACTTCGACATCGACCGTGCGGGCCTGCTTCTCCACCGCAAGTACGTAGGGCGCCACGCGACGCACCTTGCCCTGCAGCGGTTGCTTGGGCATCGCATCGAGCGAAACGCGAACCGGCAGCCCGACCTTGATCTTGGGCGCATCGACTTCATCCATCGGCGCATTGATGTAGAGGCAGGAATCATCGATCAGGTCGATGGCCGGCGGCGTCGGCACACCCGGCGGCGAGGGCGTCGAATACTCGCCGAGCTCGCCGACGATATTCGCCACGATGCCGTCGAAGGGCGCATAAAGCGTCATGCGAGCCTGCTCGACCTTCGTCACACTGATCCGCGCTGTGGCCTGCACGACATCGGCACGCGCCGTGTCGCAGGCGGCACGGCGGGCGTCCGCCTCGCTGCGCGCGGAGTCCTCCCTGGCCTCGGAAACAAAGCCCCTGGTCCGCAGCGAAGTCTGCCGCTCGGCCTCACGCCCGGCACTGGCAGCCGTGGTGCAGACCTCCTTCACCCGCTGCGTCGCCGTGGTGCGCTGGGCTTCGGCCAGCGTCTGCTGCGCCTTCTGGTCGTCGTTCCACAGCTTCATCAGGAGCTGGCCCTTCTTCACCTTGTCGCCCTCCTTGACGCCGAGGAATTCGATGCGGCCGCCCATGATGGTGGACAGCTTGGTGCGCTGGCAGGCTTCGACCGTGCCGGCGCGGGTATTGACCACGGTGGATTCGACGTTGCCGCGGCTGACGGTCTTCAGCACCACGTTCACCTGTTTGGCCCGCGTGGTCCAGAAAAAGGCGCCGACGGCGATGGCGACGACAAGCAGGGCCGGCAGGACGCGGCGCAGGAAAGTGGATGTGTTCATGCCGCCGATTATGCCGTGTTTGATGCGTGTTCGCCCCAGCGAAAACGCGGCTTACCGTGTCGCCAGCACCGACTCCAGCCACGGTTCCAGGCGCTGGCCGACCGCAAGCGTCGCCTCGAAGTGCGGACCGGCATCGCCCGCCGTGCGCCGGCGGGTGGCCAACGCCGGTTCCAGCAGCGGGCGCAGGGCGTGCGGCACGTTGATCTGCGTCACGGCCAGCGCGCTGACATGGCCGGTGACCCGCGTCTTCTTGTCGTGCATCGTCAGCCGCGGACGCAGCGTGGCCTTCAGAATCAGGAAGCGGCTGCGATCCGGATATTTGGCGCGCAGGGCCGCGCGGTCGAGCCCGGCGTCGATGGCGAAGAGGCGGCTGTTCTGGGTCTCCTCGAGCTTCAGCAGTTCCTGCGCGCGCTTCGCCTTGGCGGCGAACTCCTTGCTGTCGGCGTTCGCCAGCCGCGCGGCTTCGTGGCGGGCGGCATTCTGCTGCGCCCGTTCCAGCGCCTGCTGCCAGGCCGGGCCGGCCAGTTCGAGCACCAGCACTATTTCGCGCGGCAAAGCCCGCTCGAAGCGGCGGCGGCCCGCCGTGCCTTCCGCCGGCGCGGCCGTGTCGAAGCCGAGCGCGGCCATCCGGGCTTCATCGAGCCATTCCGGCGTGCCGCCGCTGACATCATAGCCGCCGAAGTATTCGCCGGCGCCGGCGTCGATGACCCGCCAGTTCAGCCGCAATGCCATGCCGCTGTTCTCCTTCGCCCTGCCCCAGCCCCAGGGCAGGGTCAGTTCGCGCTGCGAAAGCGTGAGGCGGCTGTCGGGCTCGCCGCTGCGATTGAGATAGACGCCGATGAGCGCCACGACGTTGGCCAGCAGGATCAGCAGTGCGCCGGCCGCGAACGTCTTCCAGGGCGTGAGCTTCATGGCGCGCCCTCCCCTGCGGCCTGGCCGACGCGGCGCAGGCGTTTGAGCACCAGCAAAATCAGGATCGCGGCAAGGCCGAGCACCAGGAAGAACAGATACTTCGGCATCAGCTCCCACCACCAGTCGAAGAACTTGGTGTAGAGAAAGATGACGAAGAA
The DNA here is from genome assembly GCA_041648855.1 of Sulfuritalea sp. Taxonomy (GTDB): domain Bacteria; phylum Pseudomonadota; class Gammaproteobacteria; order Burkholderiales; family Rhodocyclaceae; genus Sulfuritalea. Next base: position 2,459 of record JBAZOF010000252.1, read on the forward strand.
GGTGATGCCGGTGTTGACCGTGTCGGGCCACTGCCGGCGCGCGCCGAGCCAGATCGCCAGCGCACTGGCGACGAAGCCGGCGACCTCGTAGCCGCCTTCGATGGTACGTGTGGTGAATCCCTCGTAGTCGGCCAGATAACTGCCGTAGCCCCAGTGGCCGAGCACCAGCATCGGCACCAGCAGGCAGAGCAGGCCGAAGACGCGATAGATGGAAGCAAAACCCGTGAGGTGGCGATGCGCGACCAGGGACGGGAAAGCGAACAGCAGCGCCGCGACGGGAAAGAAATTCTCCGGCCGTTCGCCCGCATGCAGCCAGTAGATGCCGCTCCACGAGCCGACGCGGGCCGAAACAAAGGCGATCACGCAGCAGATGCCGGCCGCCAGCAACAGGCGCAGATCGCAGGCATAGGCCAGCAGGAAGGCCAGTGCCGCCCACGGGATCAGGGCGCGGTCGGTGGGCGTGATGTTGAAGATCTGGCCGAGCATGGACAGGTTGAGCACGAAGCAGGCAAAAGCCACCAGCGCCGCCAGCTTGGTGAAATAACCCGAGGCGTCGCGCGTCTGGATCCAGACCGTCAGGCCCATGCTGCCGAGCGCGGCGCCGAGCAGGATCGCGACCTGCGCCGTCTCGTCGAAGTGCCCCCAGAACTGATAGAAAAGAAAGAACACGCTGGCCGCCAGCGCCAGCGCGCCGAGGAAGGAGGCCACCCGCATGCCGAGCGACAGCTGCTTGGCCTGCAGGTCGCGGTCGATGTCGAAGCGGCCGGCGAAGCCGGCGAGCAGCGCGGCGTGATGTTCGCGCACGGCCTGCTGCTGGGCCGCATCGAGCCGCAATACGCCCTCGGCCTCCAGGCGGGCCAGCTCCGTGTTGAAGATTCCGATCTCGTCGGCGCGCCGCTGCGCCTCGCTGCGCAGGGGGGTGTTGGGGCTATCCATGGCGGTCGATTATGCCCCGTTTGTTATGATTCGCCATCCCGCCCCCGAGGTTCCGTTCCACACCCTGCAATGATCAAAATCTACGGCATCAAGAATTGCGACACCATGAAGAAGGCCTTCGCCTGGTGCGATTCCAACGGCATCGGCTACGAATTCCACGACTACAAGAAACAGGGCGTGCCGCGCGAGCGTCTGGTCCATTGGTGCCGCACGCTGGGCTGGCAGACGCTGGTGAATACCAAGGGCCCCACCTGGCGCAAGCTGACGCCCGAAGAGCAGGCGATCACCACGCAAGGCCAGGCCGTGGCGCTGATGATGGAACACTCCAGCGTGATCCGCCGCCCGGTGACGGAAAACGAGGCCGGGATGATCCTCGTCGGTTTCGATCCGACCCTGTTCGACAGCTTCGTGCGCTGAGGGTTTAAGTGACTATGGATGCGGTTCATCCCTTCCTGCTGGAAGACCTCGACATCCGCGGCGTGCTGGTGCAACTCGGCCCGTCCTGGGCGACGATGACCTCGCGGCGCAGCTACGCGGCGCCGGTGCGCGAACTGCTGGGCGAGATG
>JBAZOF010000253.1:0-3938 GCA_041648855.1 Sulfuritalea sp.
GCGGTAGAAATTTTCGTGCGAACCGAGCAGCAGCAGGAGCCGGGTGGCGGGGTCGTATTCATAGGCCAGCAGCGCAAGCTGGCCGTTGCATTTGAACTTGTGGACGAAGACGCCGGCGAGATCGCCCTTTTTCGCTTCGCCCAGCGTCGGGTCGTCGACGATGGCCTGCACCGCCGCGTCGACATCGGCTTTCTGGTTGGGGTGCAGGCGCTTGTAGGCGCGGCGGAAGGCGGCGGCCTGCAGAACCTGGACGGCGGCCATCGTCAGTCGCGCTTGCCTTCGGCGACGAAGGGGGTTGCCAGCGCCGGGCCTTCGGCGCGAGCGATCAGCAGTTCGCGAACGAAATCGATGGGCAGGTCGGGGTTGTCCAGCGCCGCCTTGCCGATCATCGCCCAGAATTCGATCTGCCCGGCGATGGTGCGGCGCTCGGCCTGTGCCTGGGCGCGGGCCTGTTCGTAGAGGGTGTCGTCGATGCGGACGGGCATACCCATGGCTTCACCTCGAATCAATGCGCTACAAAAGTAGCAAAGATCGTCACTATAGCTGCAAATTCGCCGTATCGCCAGCGCCGACTTTTGCAGGGCGTGTCCGGCGCCCTGGCTTCAATGCACCATGAAGCGGAACTGGTCGCCGCCGTGTCCGCCGAAAAAGATCGTATCGCCGGGAGTCAGCACGACTTCCTGCACCAGGGCATCGAGGTGGGCATTGAGAAACGTGCCGTTGGTGGATTCGAGGTCGCGCAGCACCACCTTGCGATCGACGATGCCGAGCCAGGCGTGGTGCTGCGATACCCGGTGATCGGAGAGGATGATGTGGTTTCCCGGGTCGCGTCCGACCTTGATGCCGGTTTCGGTAATCCGGAAGGTGTGGCCTTTGAGCGGGCCGCCAACGCAGACCAGCGTGGCAACGCTTCCGGCCGGCAGCGCGGTTTCGTCGCCGTGGTTTTGCGCAGCGTGCGCGACGGCCGGAGCCGGTCGAAAATGGATCCGCGTGGCGGCGGGATCGAAGGGATTTTCCTTGATGTTGGAGGCAGGGTTTGTGGCCGGGATGACCCGCGGCTGTTCAGCCGGCGCCGCCGGGCGAGCGGGCGGACGTCGCCTGCGGTTATGGATCAACTGCGCAGCGATGCCGAGCATGAGAAGGGCGAACAAGCCCCAGAAAACGTAATACTTGACCACGCGAAAATCTCCTGAATTCTGCCGTCCAGGCCGCCATGCGGCCCAATGATTAGGGAATGCTGCCTTGCCGCTGTCGTGTCGCCTCCGCCAGGGTGAATATCCTCGCGGCGACCGATCGATTCAACTTCTTGTCCGGGGTCTTGCCGACATAGTTCTTCACCACAAAATTGAGATAGGCCGCGATGTGTTCGATATCTTCGGCATCGTCGTTCGAGGAGCGATCCAGGGCCAGACGATGGATGGCGGGAACATAGGCATCGTACGCTTCGATCGTTGCCGCAGCGCGATTGGGCTGATAAGGTTCCCACTCCAGGGCGAGCAACTCGCGAATTTCCGTTGCCAATGGTCCAAGCTGCTCGAGGGTGTTTTCACGGCTCATGTCGGACACTCGATATCAAGGCAGGCGTTCATTGGAAATCGGGGCGAGCTGCAAATGGAGAGCCGGAGGCCGGCTGCAAATCCTAGGTGTTTTTGTTGCCGGCAACAATACTCACTTTAGACATATGGTGGCAGGCACTCGCCGCGGTGCCCGGACGTTCGCCGCGCCGCGTCTCGCGGCAGCGGCATGAAGCAAAAAGAGCGCAGCTTGCGCTGCGCCCTTGCGGACTTGCTGCTACGGATGGAAGCCCTCGCCTGTCAGCGCATGACCTTGAGCAGTTCCACCTCGAAGGTCAGCGTTGCATCGGGCGGTACGGCCGAGCCTGCGCCGCGGGAGCCGTAGGCGATATTCGGCGGGCAGGTCAGCTTCGCCTTGCCGCCTTCCTTCATTTTGGAGACGCCTTCCGTCCAGCAGGGGATGACGCGATTGAGGGGAAAGGTCGCGGGTTGGCCACGCTTGTAGGAGCTGTCGAACTCCTTGCCGTCGGCCAGCGTGCCGCGGTAGTTCACCTGCACGCTGTCTGTCGGCGAGGGCTTCGCGCCGCTGCCATCCTTGAGGGATTCGTAGATCAGGCCCGAGGGGGTCTTTTCCGGCGTTGCGGCCTGCGCCGCGGCGGCGGCCAATCCCGCCAGCCCGGTCAGTACGATTTTCTTCCACAGTTTCATTGATCGCTCCAGCGCTTGCGCGCAGATAGTTGTCGAGCCCGGAACGCTACAGGGAAGCGGCGCGCCGGGCAAGCGTCCGTGCGGACGAATCAGGCCTTCGGCGCCGGACGGAACTGCATGGCCTTGTATTCGAGGAATTCCTCGAGGCCGTACTTGCCCAGCTCGCGGCCGTTGCCGGACTGCTTGTAGCCGCCGAAGGGGGCGTAGATGTTGAAGGTGCCGCCGTTGATTTCCACCTGGCCGGTGCGCAGGCGGCGCGCGACCTTTTCCGCGTGCTCGTCGCTGCCCGACCAGACGCCGCCGGCGAGGCCATAGACGGTGCCGTTGGCGATGCGCACCGCGTCGTCTTCGTCGACGTAGGTGATGATCGAAAGCACCGGGCCGAAGATTTCTTCCTGGGCGATGGTGCTGTTCGGCTTGACCTTGCCGAAGACCGTGGGCGCGACGTAGTAGCCGTTCGCATCGACGCCGGCCGGCAGCTCGACGCCGCCGGTCAGCAGCTCGCAGCCTTCGGCGATGCCCTTGGCGATGTAATCGCGCACGCGGTCCTGCTGCATCTTCGAAGACAGCGGGCCGAGCGTGGTGCCTTCGGCCATGGGGTCGCCGGGGCGGTAGGCCTGGGCGACCTCGACGGCGATCTGCGCGGCTTCGGCGTAGCGCGAGGCGGGCACCAACATGCGCGTGTGCGCGGTGCAGGTCTGGCCCGAGTTGAGGTAGCAGTTGCCGACCACGCCTTTCACGGCGGTCTTGAAGTCGGCATCGTCGAGGATGATCGCGGCCGACTTGCCGCCGAGTTCCAGCGCCACGCGCTTGACCGTGGCCGAGGCCAGTTCGGAGACGCGGGTACCGGCGCGCGTCGAGCCGGTGAAGGACACCATGTCCACTTCACGATGCGTCACCAGGGCCTCGCCGATCACCGGGCCGTAGCCGGTGACGAGGTTGAACACGCCGGGCGGTACGCCGGCGGCATGGATGATTTCGGCCAGCAGGAAGGCGTTGAGCGGCGCGATTTCCGAGGGCTTCAGCACCACGGTGCAGCCGGCCGCCAGCGCGGCGGCGACCTTGGCCGCGATCTGGTGCAGCGGGTAGTTCCACGGCGTGATGGCGACGACGACGCCGACGGCTTCGCGCAGCACCTTCGAATTGCCGACCTGTTCCTCGAAGGGAAAGTCGGCCAGCATTTTCGAATACATGCCGAAGCTCGCGGTGGGCGAGCCGACCTGGATGCGTTGCGAGAACTTGTAGGGCATGCCCATTTCCAGCGTGATGGTCTTGGCGATTTCGTCGGTGCGGGCCTTGAGGCCTTCCTGGATCTTCTTGAGGTACGCGGCACGCTCGGCCGGTGGCGTCGCGCTCCAGGCGTCGAAGGCACGCCGCGCGGCCAGCACGGCCATGTCGGCGTCGGCCGCATTGCCTTGCGGCACGGTCGCCAGCAGGGCGCCGTCGGTGGGCGAGAACACTTCGATGCTGCCTTGGCCGGCCGGAGCGACCCACTGTCCGTAGATGTAAAACTGATTACGCTGTTCCATGGTGTTCCTTCTCGTTGGGTAATGGCTGCTGCTTCGTCACCCCGGCGAAGGCCGGGGTCCAGGTCTTTAAGGCCACTGGATTCCGGCGTTCGCCGGAATGACGGCCTGGGGGGTATTCTGCGTTTGCTAGTTGTTGGGGAGGACGACGATCTTGCCCTTGACCTGGCGGTTGGCGATCTTTGCGATG
>JBAZOF010000254.1:0-3889 GCA_041648855.1 Sulfuritalea sp.
GCCTCAACGGCCGCTCGATCATCTACGCCCGGGGCAAGGTGTTGGGCGGCTGCTCGTCGATCAACGGCATGCTCTACCTGCGCGGCCAGGTACGCGACTACGACGAGTGGGCGCAGATCACCGGCGATTCGCGCTGGAACTGGGACAGCGTGCTGCCGGTGTTCAGGCAGAGCGAGGACTACTGGGGCGGCGCCGACGCGATGCACGGCGACAAGGGCGAGTGGCGTGTGGAAAAGCAGCGCCTGCACTGGGACATTCTCGATCGCTACACGCAGGCCGCCGAGCAGGCCGGAATTCCGTTCAAGCAGGACTACAACCGCGGCGACAATTTCGGCATCGGCCACTTCGAGGTGAACCAGAAGAAAGGCGTGCGCTGGAATGCCTCGAAGGCCATGCTGCGGCCGGTGCAGCATCGCTCGAATCTCAAGGTCGTCACCGGCGCGCTGATCGACAAGCTGATCCTGGAGGGCAAGGAAGCACGCGGCGTCGAGTTCAGCCTCGGCGGTGTGCCGCACAAGGTCACGGCGCGCATCGAGACCCTGCTGACGGCCGGCGCCATCGGCTCGCCGGCCATCCTGCAGCGCTCAGGGCTGGGCCCCGCGGCACTGCTGCAGCAACGAGGCGTGCCGCTGGTGCATGAGCTGCCCGGCGTCGGCGGCAACCTGCAAGACCATCTGCAGCTGCGCATGATTTTCAAGGTGCATGGCATCACGACGCTCAACCAGCGCGCCAACAGCCTCTGGGGCAAGGCGATGATGGGCCTCGAATACGCGCTGTTCCGCTCCGGGCCGCTGTCGATGGCGCCCAGCCAGCTCGGCGGCTTCTTCCATTCCTCGCCCGAGGTGGCGACACCCGACCTGGAGTTCCACGTCCAGCCCCTGTCGCTGGACAAGTTCGGCGAGCCGCTGCACGCCTTCCCCGCCTTTACCGCGAGTGTGTGCAACCTGCGTCCGACCTCGCGCGGCGTGGTGCACATCCGCGACCGAGATCCAGCCACGGCGCCGATCATCGCGCCGCACTATCTATCGACAGAGAACGACCGCATGGTCGCCGCGCGCGCCCTGCGCCTGACGCGCCGCGTCGTCGAGCAGCCCGCCATGGCGCCCTACCGCCCGCAGGAACACCAGCCCGGCGCGAAGGTGCAGAGCGACGAGGATCTGGCCAAGGCCGCCGGCGACATCGGCACCACGATTTTCCACCCGACTTGCACCTGCGCCATGGGCCGTGCCGACGATGCAAACGCCGTGGTCGATTCCGAACTGCGCGTGCGAGGCATCGGCCGCCTGCGCGTGGTCGATGCCTCGATCATGCCGACCATCACCTCCGGCAACACCAATGCGCCGACGGTCATGATCGCCGAGCGCGGCGCGGCGCTGATCCTTGCCGCACGCCGCGCCTGAACATGGCCGGACTTATCGATTACCACAACGGCATCTACGCCTTCGATGCCGGCTACGTGCGGCCGCTGCTGGCGGCCATTCACCTGATCGAGAGCGACGGTCGCGCCGCCTTCGTCGACACCGCGAATTTCGAAGTCATGCCGCAGGCGCTGGCAGCGCTCGAGGCGCGCGGCCTTGGCCCGGATGCCGTGGATTACGTGATCCTCACCCACATCCATCTCGACCATGCCGGCGGCGCCGGCGTCATGATGGAGGCCTTCCCCAACGCCAGGCTGGTGGTGCATCCGCGCGGCGCGAGACACATGATCGAGCCGACCAAGCTGATGGCCGGCGTCGAAGGCGTTTATGGCAGGGAACGCGCTCGGCGCATGTACGGCGACCTGCTGCCGATCGCGGCCGAGCGCATCATCGAGGCCCACGACAACACGGTGCTCAAGCTCGGCTCGCGCGAGCTGCTCTGCATCGATGCGCCGGGCCATGCCAGGCACCACATCGCCATCGTCGATCGGCGATCGAGCGGAATTTTCACCGGCGACACCTTCGGCATTTCCTATCGCGAACTCGATGTCGATGGCCGCCCGCTGATCTTTCCCTCCTCGACGCCGATCCAGTTCGACCCGGACGAGATGCGCAGCTCCATCGAGCGCATGCTCTCCTTCAACCCGGACGCGGTTTATCTGACGCACTTCAGCCGCCTCGCTCCCCCGGCCGAACTCGGCCGCGAAGTGCTGCGACTGCTCGACCGCTATGTCGAGATCGCGCTGGCGGCCAGCGCCGAGGAAGACAAAAATTCCGCGATCCGCGACGGGCTGACCGCCCTGCTGCTTGACGAAGCGCACCGCCACGGTTGCCGCCTGAGCGACGCGGATATCCTCGATATCTGGCATCTCGATCTGGAACTCAACGCGCAAGGCCTGGCCTTCTGGCTGGAAGCCCAGGACGCTGCCTGACCCCGCCGCAAAGCCCGGCTGCAACTCGCGATCCGGTGGATTGCCCATGATTGAAACATGGGTAAAGCGATGCGGCGTTTTGTCGCGGCGCAGCATGCAAACCGTTGGTAATAGGGCGATTTCTTGTCCTGAATCAATTACCCGAGCCCCTCCCTCGGGATATCTTCGCCGCCATAAGTTTAGTTGCGACTGCTGCGCTTAACGCCGACCACGCTGGCGTTGGCCTGCACTGAAACTGAAGTTTCCCGAAAGTACGTTTCAACCGTGCGCCGCAGGCGCCAACGCGAGAGGGCAGAAACATGGCGAATAACAACGACGACGATGTTCCATTCATGCAAAAGCTGCTGGACAACCACTTCCTGCTCCTGTTCCTGGGAGTCGCTTCTCCCGGTGTCCTTTACATCCTGTGGGGGATCGTGGACATCATGAGTGTCCCCCTCGCCAAGTAAGCAATCCAGTCAATCAGGGAGAATCATATGAGTGCAATCCTGCCGCCGTCAGAGCGGTTGTGGTGGAAAACACCGATTTCGGGACAAGAATGGACCTGGATCGGAATCGCCTTCGTCTGGGCCATGATCATGTTCGTCATGATGGTCTATTGGCATATCAACGGTAAGCAGAATCTCTCGAACGAGGTCTACAAGACCACCACCGAGATGTTCCAGGCCAAGACGGATGCCTTCGTCAAGGAAAACACCATCCGTACCGAGGACAGCCTGGCCAATCCCGACATGAAGATGCCGGTGGTCAAGCCGAACGCGAAGGGCGAAGCATTCCTGCTGGCCCGCCTGTGGTCCTGGTATCCGATTCTGGAACTCGAAGCCGGCAAGACCTACAAGATCCACTTGTCGTCCGTCGACTACAACCATGGCTTCTCGCTGCAGCCGACCAACATCAATATCCAGGTGATTCCCGGTTATGAGCATGTGGTCAAGATGACGCCGACCAAAGCCGGCACCTACGCCATCGTCTGCAATGAATACTGCGGCATCGGGCACCACACGATGCTTGGCCGTATTTACGTGAAATAAGGGGATAAACAGATGGCAACTACTTACCGTACCTGCCCCCGCACCGGGCTGCAGTTCGATCTCGATGCCGACAAGCTGATGCGCTGGAACGCCGTAGCCGGCGTGCTCTGGCTGCTGGTGGGCGGCATCACCGCGCTGCTGGTGATCCTGACGCGCTGGCCGGCGATCAAGCTGCTGCCGGCAGACCAGTTCTACCTGATCCTGACGGCACACGGCATCGACATGCTGATCCTGTGGATCATCTTCTTCGAAATGGCGGTGCTCTACTTCGCCTCATCGACCCTCCTGAGATGCCGAATTGCCACGCCATGGTTGGGCTGGGTGCAGTTCTGGCTGATGGTGGTCGGCGGCATCATGACCAACGTCGCGATCTTCCAGGGCGGCTCGAGCGTGATGTTCACCTCCTACGTGCCGATGCAGGCCGCGCCGCATTTCTACCTCGGCATCATCCTCTTTGCGGTGGGTGCGCTGATCGGCTGCGGCGTATTCTTCGGCACCCTGGTGGTGG
>JBAZOF010000255.1:0-3887 GCA_041648855.1 Sulfuritalea sp.
AGTGATTTCAGAGCACGCTCGTCATCGGCCCAGCCGCCCTTGACCTTGACCCAGGTCTCGAGCCAGACCTTGCCGCCGAACAGGGTTTCCATTTCCTTGCGTGCGTCGGTCGAGATGCGCTTCATCCGTTCGCCGCCCTTGCCGATGACGATGGCCCGGTGCCCCGCCCGGTCGACGATCACGGCTGCATGAATGCGGCGCAGGTCGCCTTCCTGTTCGAACTTCTCGATTTCGACGGCGATGCCGTAGGGCAGTTCCTCGCCCAGGTTGCGGAACAGCTTTTCACGCAGGATCTCGGAGGCCATGAATCGCTCGGAGCGGTCGGTGATGTCATCGGCATCGAACACCGGCGGCGCCTCGGGCAGGTAGCGGGCGACGGTGGCCAGCAATTCATTCGTGCCGAGGCCTTTCTCGGCAGACACCGGGACCAGGTCGGCGAACTCGTGCAGCGCGGAAACCTTGGCGATGAAGGGCAGCAGCTCGGCCTTGTCGGCCATCCGGTCGATCTTGTTGATCACCAGCACCACCGGCGTGCCGGCCGGCAGCATGCGCAGGATTTCGCTTTCGCCATTGCCCCAGTTGCCGGCTTCGACCACCAGCAGAATCACGTCGACGTCGGCGAAGGTCGAGGTCACGCTGCGGTTCATCAGGCGATTGAGCGCATTCTTGTGCGTCATCTGGAAGCCCGGCGTATCGACGAAAATGAACTGGGCGTCATCCGTGGTCAGCACACCGTGAATGCGATGCCGCGTGGTCTGCGCCTTTTTCGAGGTGATGCTGACCTTGGCGCCGACCAGGCGATTGGTCAGGGTCGACTTGCCGACGTTGGGGCGGCCGATGACCGCAAGGTAGCCGGTGCGAAACACTGGATTCATGGCTTGATCTCTGCAATGGCGCGCTGCGCGGCCTGCTGTTCGGCAATGCGCCGGCTGGCGCCGGTACCCGTGCTGCGGATGCCCAGTTCCTCGATGACGCATTCGACTTCGAACTGCTGGGCATGCGCTTCGCCGTGCGCAGCGAGCATGGCATAGCGCGGCAGGGGTAGATGTCGTCCCTGCAGGACTTCCTGCAGCGCGGTTTTCGGGTCCTTGCCGGGGTCGGCAGGATCGATGCGGCTCATGGCCGGCTCATACAGGCGCTCGACGACCGAGCGCGCCGCATCGAAGCCGGCATCGACATAGATCGCGCCGAAAATCGCCTCCAGCGCGTCGGCAAGAATCGAAGGTCGCCGGCTGCCGCCACTCTTCAGCTCTCCTTCGCCGAGGCGGAGCAAATCGCCGAGCGCCAGGCCGCGGGCGATGTCGGCCAGGGCTTCCTGCCTGACCAGACTGGCGCGCAAGCGGGAAAGCTCGCCTTCCTTGAGGTCGGCAAAACGCTGGTAGAGATAACCGGCGATGGCGCAATTCAGCACCGAGTCGCCGAGGAACTCAAGACGTTCGTTGTGGGGAGACCCGAAGCTGCGGTGGGTGAGCGCCTGACGCAGCAACTCCGGCCGGCCGAAGCCGTGCCCAAGGGCCGCCTCCAGACGCTGCGGCTTCATTGTTTGGCGCTGCTGGCCTCGAAGTCGTACAGGATGCTGACATTGGCAAACAAGGGCACCCTCTTTTCATACTTGAAGGAGATCACCAGTTCGCCGCCTTCCTTGGTGATATCGAGGTCCGCCGGTGGCACGGCCTTGACGTCATCCATGTCGGCACGCCTGCCGTAGGCGGAACGCACCTGTGCCACCGAGGCGTCCTTCAGGCTGCTGTCGCCCGCGGTCCCCTTGATCGCCTTGACGGCATTGCCGTACTCGATCCAGGGCGGTATGGCCTTCATCGCGAGCAGCGCCACCACGGCAAGCGCCGCTCCGGTAAGCACGATAGCGTTCAGACTGACACCACGCTGATATTTCATGTTATCCCCTAGCGAAACGACCCGATCCGTTTCAGATCGCTGAAATTGAACCAGATGAAGAATGCCCTGCCGACCAGGTTTTCGTCAGGGACGAAGCCCCAGAAACGGCTGTCCTGCGAATTGTCGCGATTGTCGCCCATCATGAAATAGTGCCCGGGCGGCACCTCGCAACTGACGCCCTCGCTATTGTAGTGACAATTGTCCGAGTGCGGAAAGCGGACGATTTGCTGGATGAAGGGCGGCGCCTCGGGTTCGATCAGGATGTGGTGATCGACGCTGCCCAGGGTTTCCACGAAGCGCGGCGTATAGAACAGACGGTCTCGATCGAGATAGTCGTCGGTCTTCTTTTGCGCTACTTCCTGGCCGTTGATGGTCAGCTTCTTGTTGCGATAGACGATCTTGTCGCCCGGCAGGCCGACCACGCGCTTGATGTAGTCGAGCGTCGGATCCGGCGGATAGCGGAACACCACGACATCGCCGCGTTGCGGCGAATTGAGCTCGACGATCTTCTTGTTGAGTACCGGCAGGCGCACCCCGTAGGTGTACTTGTTCACCAGGATGAAATCGCCCACCAGCAGGGTCGGAATCATCGAGCCCGAAGGAATCTTGAACGGCTCCACGAGGAAGGAGCGGAGAAAGAACACCGCGAGGATGACGGGGAAAAAGCTGCCGCCGTATTCGACCCACCACGGATCCTCGGCGTCGGCCGGGCGTCTCTTCCTGGCATAGAAATAATCGAAGCACCAGACGATGCCGGTGGCGACGACAAGCATGAAAAGAATCAGGGCAAAGTTCATTTGTCACCCACCCGCAGCACGGCGAGAAAGGCCTCCTGGGGAATTTCGACGCTGCCGACCTGCTTCATGCGCTTCTTGCCGGCCTTCTGCTTTTCGAGCAGCTTCTTCTTGCGCGTGATGTCGCCGCCGTAGCACTTGGCCAGCACGTCCTTGCGCATGGCCTTGACGTTTTCGCGGGCGACGATGGTGGAACCGATCGCCGCCTGGATGGCGACGTCGTACATCTGCCGCGGAATCAGTTCGCGCATCTTGGCCGCCAGTTCGCGGCCGCGATAGGGCGCGTTGGCGCGATGCACGATCAGCGACAGGGCGTCCACCTTGTCGCCGTTGATCAGCACGTCCAGCTTGACCACGTCGGCCGCCCGATACTCCTTGAACTCGTAGTCGAGCGAGGCATAGCCGCGCGACACGGACTTCAGCTTGTCGAAGAAATCCATGACCACTTCGGCCATCGGCATGTCGTAGGTCAGTTGCACCTGGCGGCCGTGGTAGGCCATGTTCACCTGCGAGCCGCGTTTGCTCTCGCACAAGGTGATGACCGAGCCGAGGTATTCCTGCGGCACGAAGATCTTGGTGGTGATGATGGGCTCGCGGATTTCCTCCATCTTCTGGACCTCCGGCAGCTTGGCCGGATTTTCCACCTGGATGGTGGTTCCATCGCGCATCAGGACTTCGTACACCACGGTCGGCGCGGTGGTGATCAGGTCCTGGTCGAATTCGCGCTCCAGTCGTTCCTGCACGATTTCCATGTGCAGCAGGCCGAGGAAGCCGCAGCGGAAGCCGAAGCCGAGCGCCTGCGACACTTCCGGCTCATAGTGCAGCGAGGCATCGTTGAGCTTGAGCTTTTCCAGCGAGTCGCGCAATGAATCGTACTGGTTGGATTCGATCGGATAGAGGCCGGCGAACACCTGCGACTTTATTTCCTTGAAGCCCGGCAGGGCCTGGGCGGCTCGCCTGTCGGCGATGGTCACCGTATCGCCCACCTTGGCGGCGTCGAGTTCCTTGATGCCGGAGATGATGAAGCCGACCTCGCCGGCACGCAGTTCGCTGCGCGTCACCGACTTGGGCGTGAACACGCCGACCTGTTCGACCAGGTGCTGAGAGCCTTCGGCCATCAGCAGGATCTTGTCCTTGGCGCGCAGGGTGCCGTCCACCACGCGCACCAGCATCACCACGCCGACGTAGTTGTCGAAC
>JBAZOF010000256.1:0-3880 GCA_041648855.1 Sulfuritalea sp.
TATCCGGTCGTGGCACAACACGGCGTTCCGGTGGCCGGCTTTTTCGGCCGCTTGTGGGACGACCTGCGGTTGTTCTTCCAATGACGGCGAGGATCTTTCTCAACGGCGAGTGGCTGGCTGCGGAAGACGCGCGCGTCTCCGTCATGGATCGCGGCTTCCTGTTCGGCGACGGCGTGTATGAGGTAATCCCGGTGTATTCGCGGCAGCCTTTCCGCCTCGAACAGCATCTGGCGCGCCTGCAGCACAGCCTCGACGGCATCCAACTCGCCAATCCGTATCGGGTGGACGAATGGATCGGATTCATCACTCAACTCGCGCGCGAGGCCGAGTGGGAAGACCAGTCGATCTACATCCAGGTCACGCGCGGGCCGATGGCCGTGCGCAACCACGCTTTCCCGACGCAGATCACGCCCACCGCGGTGATCCTCGCGGAAGCGATGAGCACACCGCCGGCGAATCAGCGCGAGCAGGGCATCGCCGCCGTCTCCGCCGCCGACATTCGCTGGCTGCGCTGCGATCTGAAGACCACGTCGCTGCTGGCCAACTGCCTGTTGCGCCAGCTCGCGGTATCCGCCGGCTGCGTCGAGACCGTGCTGTTCCGCGACGGCTTCCTCACCGAAGGTTCCGCCTCGTCCATCTTCGTGGTGAAGAACGGCGTGCTGCTGGCGCCGATGAAGAATCACCTGATGCTGCCCGGCATCACCTACGACGTGGTGCTCGAACTGGCCGCGCAGCATGGCTTGCCGCATGAGGTGCGCGACATCACCGAAGCCGAAACCCGCGATGCCGACGAGCTGTGGATGTGCTCCTCGACCAAGGAAGTGCTGCCCATCGTCACGCTCGATGGCCGCGCAGTGGGGACAGAAGTCGGCGCTTGCCCGCCCGCGAAGCGGAATCCCGGGCAGACAGAGTCCGGTATGCCGGGACCGGTGTTCGCGCAGATGTACGCCTGGTATCAGGAGTTCAAGGCGAAGGTGATGCGGGCGCGAGCATGACACGCGAAACGCTTCTAGAATTTCCCTGCGATTTTCCGCTGAAAATTATGGGGGCGACAGATACCGGGTTTGCCCAAGCCATCGTCGAGGTGGTGCTGAAGCACGCGCCGGAATTCGATCCTGCATCTGTCGAGATGCGCCCGTCCAAAGCCGGCAACTATTTGTCGCTGACCTGCACGGTGCGCGCCGTTTCGCAGGCGCAGCTCGACGCGCTCTACCGCGAACTGACCGCGCACCCGATGGTGAAGGTAGTGCTGTGAGCTGCCGGGATGGGGCGAGGCTGTGATCGTCCGAAAGCTGGGCCGCGTCGAGTACGAGTCGGCCTTCGCCGCGATGCAGGAATTCACCGCCGCGCGCAGCGAGGACACGGTCGACGAGCTTTGGCTCTGCGAACATCCGCCGGTATTCACGCAAGGCCTGTCCGGCAAGCCGGAGCATCTGCTCAAGGACATCGGCATCCCCGTGGTGCAGATCGACCGCGGCGGCCAGATCACTTATCACGGCCCCGGCCAGGTCGTCGCCTATCTGCTGCTCGACCTGCGCCGGCGCGAACTGACGGTGCGCGGCCTGGTCAATCGCATCGAGCAGGCGGTGATCGACCTGCTGGCCGGCTACGGCGTCACGGCGGCGCGCCTCGCCGGCGCGCCCGGCGTCTATGTCGGCAAGGCGAAGATCGCCGCGCTGGGCCTGCGCATCAAGCACGGCTGCAGCTATCACGGCGTCGCGCTCAATGTCGATATGGACCTGGCGCCCTACAACGCCATCAACCCTTGCGGCTACGAGGGCATGGCCGTGACGCAACTGCGCGATCTTGCCGGCGAGTGGGATACTGCGAAGGTGGGTGAGGCTCTCGCGCAGCATCTGGCCCGGCAACTGGACGAAAAGAAATGACGACGAAGCAAAAAGGCGAAGCCAAGACGGCCCGCATCCCGATCAAGATCGTGCCAGCGACGACCGTCCTCAAGAAGCCGGACTGGATCCGCGTCAAGGCCGGCAGCAGCGCAGGCCGCTTCGGCGAGATCAAGCAGATCCTGCGCGAGCATCATCTGCATACCGTTTGCGAGGAAGCCACCTGCCCCAATATCGGCGAGTGCTTCGGCAACGGCACGGCGACGTTCATGATCCTCGGCGACCTGTGCACCCGGCGCTGTCCCTTCTGCGACGTCGGCCACGGCAAGCCGCTGCCTCCTGATGCCGAGGAACCTGAAAAGCTCGCCCGCACCATCGCGGCGATGAAGCTCAAGTACGTGGTGATCACCAGTGTCGACCGCGACGACCTGCGCGACGGCGGCGCCCAGCATTTTGCCGACTGCATCGCGAAAGTGCGCGAGCTGTCGCCGGGAACGAAAATCGAAGTGCTGGTGCCGGACTTTCGCGGCCGCCTCGACATCGCGCTCGACATCCTCGCCACGACGCCGCCCGACGTGTTCAACCACAACATGGAAACCGTACCGCGCCTCTACAAACAGGCGCGCCCCGGCGCCGACTATGCCAATTCGCTGCAACTGCTGAAGGCCTTTAAGGCGCGAGTGCCAGGCGTGCCGACCAAGTCGGGCCTGATGGTGGGCCTGGGCGAAACCGACGAGGAAATCCTCGCCACGCTGCGCGACCTGCGCGCCAATGACGTCGAGATGCTGACCATCGGCCAGTACCTCGCGCCCTCCGGCCATCACCTGCCGGTGCTGCGCTACGTGCATCCCGACACCTTCGCCATGTATGCGCGCGAAGCCGAAGCCATGGGGTTCACGCATGCCGCGTCGGCACCGCTGGTGCGCTCAAGCTACCATGCCGACCAGCAGGCACATGGCGCTGGAGTTGCCGGCACCTGAGAGTCGGCGCCGGCGGTACGGTGAGCGCTAGGCAAAGTCGCCGCGCAAGGCGGTGACGTCCGTCTGAAGTTTCTCCGGCAACGCCTCCGCTGCCGGCACGACGGCGCCCATGACCAGTTCGATGCGGGAAAACACGCCGCGGCGGAAGGGCTTGGTCATCGCTGCGCCGTCCTTGCGCGAGAAGAAGCTGCCCCACAGTCCGCGCAGGGCTACCGGCACCACCGGTACCGGGTTGCGTTGGAGGATGCGGGTGATGCCTGGACGGAAGGGGTTGATGTTGCCGTCGGCGGTGATCTTGCCCTCGGGAAATATGCCGACGAGATCACCGGCGTCGAGCGCCTTGCCGACTTCGTCGAAGGCCTTTTCCATCATCGCCGGATCCTCCTTGGCCGAGGCGATTGGGATGGCCTTGCTGGTGCGGAAGACGAAGCTGAGCAGCGGCCAGCGGAAGATATGGTGATCCATGACGAAGCGGATCGGACGCCGGCAGGCTGCCATGATCACCAGCGCATCGACGAAGCTGACGTGGTTGCAGACGATCACCGCCGGGCCTTCCTCCGGCACCTGGTCGAGTTCCTGCACGCGCAGGCGATACACGATGTGGATCAGCATCCAGACGATGAAGCGCAGCAGGAATTCGGGCACCAGGCCGTAGATGAACAGCGCCACCGCCGCATTGCAGATCGCCGCCACGGCGAACAGCATCGGGATGGTCAACCCGGCGGCCAGCATGCCGGCGGCGCAGAGCGCGCCGACGACCATGAACAGCGCGTTCATGATGTTGTTGGCGGCGATGATGCGCGCGCCGTGCTCGGGGTTGGAGCGTTGCTGCACCAGGGCGTAGAGCGGCACGATGAAGAAGCCGCCGAAGATTCCGAGCAGGCCGAGGTCGAGCAGCACGCGCCAGGTTGATCCGTGTGCCAGCAGCGCCAGCGCGCCCAGCGGCATCGGTGAGGGCGCGGCCGGCGAGGCGAGGGCGAGGTCGAGGGCGAACACCGTCATGCCGATCGAGCCCAGCGGCACCAGGCCCAGTTCCACGCGGCGCGCGGAAAGCTT
>JBAZOF010000257.1:0-3864 GCA_041648855.1 Sulfuritalea sp.
CATGCTCGTCATACGCATCGTGGTGACGCTGAAGCCCGAAGCCGGCCCGGCCGGCCCTCTGGTTTCCTGGCCGGAACGGTTCCGTGCCCTGGGCAGGGTGTTTCCCGTGCTGATCGTCTTCCTCGTAGTGGTGGTCGGCCTGTATGGCGGCTGGGCCAACCCGACCGAAGCGGCCTCGATCGGCGCCGCAGCCTGCGGCATTCTCGCCGTAGTCTCCGGCGGCATGCGCCTGCAGGGCGTCAAGGACAGCATCCTCGGCGCGGCCGAAGCCACCGCCATGATTTTCCTCGTGCTGCTCGGGGCCGACATGCTGAACACCGGACTGGCGCTGACCCAGATGCCGGCGGAACTCGCCAACTGGGTCAAGGAAAGCGGGCTCTCTCCGCTGCTGGTGATGGGCTCGATCCTGCTGATCTACATCTTCCTCGGCTGCGTCATGGATTCGCTGGCCATGATCCTGCTGACCATCCCGATTTTCTATCCGGTGGTCATGGGTCTGGACTTCTGGGGCATCAGCCAGGCCGACAAGTCGATCTGGTTCGGCATCCTCGCGCTGATGGTGGTGGAAATCGGGCTGGTGCATCCGCCGGTCGGCATGAACATCTACATCATCAACAGCCTGGCCAAGGACGTTCCGCTGATCGAAACCTTCAAGGGTGTGGTGCCCTTCCTGATTTCAGACCTGTTGCGCATTCTGTTGCTGCTGTTCTTTCCCGGCATTTCCCTGTACCTGGTTCACGCGCTTGGTGCCTAGCGCGAATTCGATCGATTCCGCCGCATTCATAAAACATAACGAAGATAGGAGACCACGATGCAATCAACCCGTACCCTGAAAGTCGCCGTTGCCACAGCGTTCCTGGCGCTTGCCGCCTCGCAAGCCGCCGCACAGGAAACCGTCACGCTGAGAGTGCACCACTTCCTGCCGCCCGGCTCGAATGCGCACGTCAAGATGATCGAGCCGTGGTGCGCCAAGATCAACAAGGAGTCGGCCGGCAAGCTCAAGTGCCAGATCTATCCCTCCATGCAGCTGGGCGGCACGCCGCCGCAACTGTTCGACCAGGCGAAGGACGGCGTCGCCGACATCGTCTGGACCCTGCCCGGCTACCAGGCCGGACGCTTCCTCGCCACCGAAGTATTCGAGCTGCCCTTCATGGTCTCGAGCGCCGAGAAAGCCTCGAAGGCGCTGTGGATCTACGCGGAGAAGAACGCCAGGGAAGAGTACAAGGGCGTCAAGCCGCTGATCTTCCACGTCATCCCCGGCACCCAGTTGCACACGACGACCAAACAGATCAAGACGCTGGCCGATTTCAAGGGCCTCAAGCTGCGCGCGCCGAACCGGATGGCGACCAAGCTGGTGAGCGCGCTGGGCGCGACGCCGGTACCGATGCCGGTGCCGCAGGTGGCGGAAAGTCTTTCCAAGGGCGTGATCGACGGTACAGTGCTGCCATGGGAAGTCATCCCGTCGCTGAAGATCCAGGAAATCGTCAAGTTCCACACCGAGACGCCTGCCGGACAACCGTTTATCGCCACCTCGGCTTTCGTCTTCGCCATGAACCCGGGACGCTACGAGAGCCTCCCGGCCGACCTGAAGAAGGTGATCGACGCCAACAGCGGCGCCGAGACCTCCGCCTGGGCCGGCAAGGTATGGGACAGCGTCACCGCGCCGGCACGCCAGACCGCCGTAGACCGCAAGAACACCTTCTATGCCGTGCCGGCTGCCGAGGTAGCGATTTGGCAGAAGGCGGCGGAAGGCGTCAATGCCGAGTGGGTGAAGGAAGTCGCGGCCAAGGGACTCGACGGCCAGAAGCTGATCAATGACGCAACGGCCCTGATGAAATGATCCGATAGACTGAGCCCCCGGGGAAGCTCCCCGGGGTTCCACACCAGACATTGAACGGAACGGCAATGAACTTCGACGGAATAGTGCCGCAAGGCACCATGAACGCGGCGGATGAAATCATCGGGCGGCCACTGAAGCAGGGCCTCGGCGATCACGTGGCGATCCTGTGCGCCGACCGGAAGGTGACCTATGCGGAGCTCGACGCCGCGGTCAATCGCAACGGCAACGCGCTCCTGGCGCACGGCGTCGGGCGCGGCGACCGGGTGCTGTTCCTGATGGACGATTCGCCCGAGCTGATCGCCGCCTACCTCGGCACCATGCGCATCGGCGCCGTCGCCGTCGCGCTCAATGTGCGGCTCGCGCCGCGCGACCTGCTCTACGTGATTCAGCACAGCGCTTGCGAAGTGATCTTCGTCGATGCGCACTTCATGGATCTCTACGAAAGCGCCGCTGAAACGCTCGACAATCCGCCCCTGGTCGTGGTCGTCGGCGGCGTGGCGGCGCCGCCCTACCTCCCGTTGGCGGACATCCTTGCCGCCCAGTCCGAACAGCTCGTATCGAGCCGCATGGATCCCGAGGACGTCGGCTTCTGGCTGTATTCATCCGGCACCACGGGGAAGCCCAAGGCCGTGATGCATCCCCACCGCACCGCTCTCGTCGCCGACCGCCTCGAACGCGAGTATCTGGGGGTGACGCCGCAAGACCGCATCTTCACCACCTCGAAGATATTCTTCGGCTTCGCGCTGGGCCATTCGCTGATGGGCGGACTGCAGTGCGGCGCCACCGTCATACTCTCGCCGGCCTGGCCGGAACCCAAGCTGATCATCGATACGGTCGAGCGCCACCGGCCGACGGTGCTGTTCAGCACGCCGGTGATGTATCGCAACCTGATGCGCGAGGGCGCCCCGATGCGGCCCGCCTTCCGCGAAGTGCGCCACTACGTCGCAGCCGGCGAGAAGCTGCCCGAGTCGCTCTATGACGACTGGCTGGAATTGTGCGGCAAGCCGATTCTCGACGGCGTCGGCGCCTCCGAAACCGTGTTCCTGTTCGTGTTCAATCCGCCCGGAGACTCGGTCGGCGGCTCCTCCGGCAAACCGGTGACCTATGCCGAGGTGCGCCTCGTCGGCGACGACGGGCAGGACATCACGGAGTCCGGCCAACCCGGCCAGATTGCAGTGCGTACCCCCTGCCAGTTCGTCGGCTACTGGCAGCAGCCGGACCTGACGGCGAAAGCCTTGCGCGACGGCTGGTATTTCCCCGGTGACATGTTCGAGTTCGACACCGAGGGACGCTGGTGCCACATGGGCCGCGCCGACGACATGCTCAAGGTCTCCGGCCAGTGGGTGAGCCCGGCCGAGATCGAGGCCTGTGCGCTGACGGTGCCGGGCATCCTCGACGCCGCGGTGGTCGGCTTCCCCAACGAAGACGGGCTGACGCGGATCGCGCTGTTCGCCGTGCCGCGCGAGGCCGAAGCGGATCAGGCGGCCCTGTCCGAAGCGCTGCTGCAGACCTTCAAATCGACGCTGTCGATCTACAAGTGCCCGCGCACCATCCGTTTCGTGGAAGAACTGCCGCACACGGCGACAGGCAAGACGCAGCGCTTCCGGCTGCGCGAAATGCTCAAGCAACCAGCATGACGGCGGCAAGCCTGGACGGAAGGCACGCCGTGATCACGGGCGGCGGCCGCGGCATCGGCGCGGCAATCGCGCGCGCGCTGGCCGGGCAGGGCGCCAAGATCACGCTGATGGGCCGCACTCGGGCGACGCTGGAGGACGAGGCGGTCCTCTTGCGCGCGCTGACCGAAGTGCATTGCGAGACGGTGGATGTCGCCGACCCCGCCGCCGTCGAAGCCGCCTTTGCCAACGCGGCGATCGCGCTGGGCCCGGTCTCCATTCTGATCAACAACGCCGGGCAGGCCGCCAGCGCTCCATTCGCGCGAACCGACTTGGCGCTGTGGAACCAGATGCTGGCGGTGAACCTGACCGGCACTTATCTCGGCATTCGCGCCGTGCTGCCGGGAATGC
>JBAZOF010000258.1:0-3843 GCA_041648855.1 Sulfuritalea sp.
TGGTTTGCAGGCCTCCGATAGCGCTGCTGGTATCCCCGCAGCATTGAGCCGGGATTCCATCCGAGCCTGCGCAGGGTGCCGGGATCGTGTCCGAGAGGGTCGAAACGATTCCATCACCCGAAGGGCATACTCAGACGTTCATTTTCGATCGGGTCGCGAATGCTGTCGCAAGCCTGACGTCATAGGGCTACAGAGCGGCTTCTCAGGTGTCTTTTTCTTCGAACCAGCGCAGCTTGTCGCGCAGCGTCACGACTTTGCCGACGATGATCAGGGTCGGCGCACGCAGTTTTGACGTCTCGGCCAGGGCCGGCAAGGTGGTCAGCGTGCCGGTGACGGTGCGCTGGCTGGGCTGGGTGCCATGCTGCACGATGGCGGCCGGCCAGTCGGCGGGCAGGCCGTGTTCCATGAGCTTGGCGCAGAGGTGCGGCAGGCCCGACAGGCCCATGTAGATGACCACGGTCTGGCGCTCCCTGGCGAGCCCGGGCCAGTCGAGGTTCATGCTGCCGTCCTTGAGATAGCCTGTGACGAAGACGCAGGCCTGGGCGTGGTTGCGGTGCGTCAACGGGATGCCGGCATACGAGGCGACGCCGGCGGCCGCCGTGATGCCGGGCACGACCTCGAAGTTGATGCCGTCGGCGTGGAGGGTTTCGACTTCCTCGCCGCCGCGGCCGAAGATGTAGGGGTCGCCGCCCTTGAGCCGCACCACGCGCTTGCCGGTCTTCGCCAGGCGCACCAGCAGTTCGTTGATCTGTTCCTGGGGCAGCGAGTGGTGGCCGCGTTCCTTGCCGGCATAGATGCGTTCGGCGTCGGGGCGCGCGAGATCGAGTACGGGCTGCGACACGAGGTTGTCGTAGACCAGCACATCGGCCTCGCCGATCAGGCGGGCGGCCTTGAGGGTCAGCAATTCAGGGTCGCCGGGGCCGGCGCCGACGAGATAGACCCAGCCGGGTCGGGCAGAAATGGGTTTCATGGAAGCGATGCTACCTCAGCTGTGGCGCCTGCCACTTGATCAGGAACAACCTCCGCCGCAGCCTCCGCAGCTTTTCGCGGCCGGCGGCGCGGTGCAGCCGCCGCGGAAGATGAACTGGAATTCCCCGGGCTGCACTTCGCTGAAATCCAGCGTGGTGTTCTCCAGCAGGGGCTGGCTGAGCGGCGAGATCAGGATCGCGATGCCATGCGCGTCGAGCACCAGGTCGTCTTCGCGTTCCTCGTCGAAGCCCATGCCATAGACCAGTTCGCCGTCGTGCTCGTCGAGCTTGGCGGCCACGCGCAGCATGCGCTGGCGGTCGGGTTGTTCGGCGGCAGCGCGGGCGATTTGCTCGGCGGCGGTCGGGGTCATGGCGAACATGGGGCAGTTTCCTTTCTGTCGGCGGTCAGGCAGGCGCGCACGTGCTGGACGAATTTCGCCGGCCAGTCGCAGCGGCTGGTGGCGCGCAGGTGGGTGTAGGAGGCGAGCAGGCGGTGCAGCACGACACCGTCGTTCTGGCCGTCGACGCCATGCCCGCGGCGGACCGTGTAGGCATAGCGGGTGTCGGCAGGCAGGCCGTGCAGGCTCGAGTAGTGAAATTCGTGGGCGTGCAACTCGGGAGATTCGGCGGCGGGGTCGAACACGGGGTCGGAGCCGGCGCCTTTTCCGTCCGCGCGCCAGGGGTGGTTCGCGTTCGGTTCGAGGATCACGTAGCCGCGGCCGACGGGCTTGGCGTGCATGCGGATGTCACCGGGAATCACGCCGACCATTTCCGCTGACTTGCCCTTCCATTCGATGCTGCGCGCGAGATACATCAGGCCGCCGCATTCGGCATAGGTGGGCAGCCCGGCCTCGATGGCGCGCCGGATGTCGGCACGCAGGGGGGCATTGGCTTCCAGTTCATCGAGAAAGCACTCGGGAAACCCGCCGCCGATCAGCAGGCCGTCGCAGGGTGGCAGCTTCGAGTCGCGCAGGGTATCGAAGAATACGGTGTGCGCGCCGGCGGCGGCCAGCGCGTCGAGGTCGTCGGCGTAGTAGAAGCCGAAGGCGGCATCGCGGGCGACAGCGATGCGCACCGGTTTTTCGGTGCTGCGCCATTGCGGGGCGGGCGGCACCAGGGGGACGTCGGTATGGCTGATGGACAGCAGACGATCGAGATCGACCTGCGCCGCGATGCGCTCGCCGATGGCCGCAACGTGCCGTTCCGCCTCCGCGGTTTCGTTCGCCGGCATCAGGCCCAGATGACGCTCCACCAGCGCCAGTTCGGCATCTTCCTGCACCGCGCCGAGCACCGGGACGTCGGTGTAGTGCTCGATCACCGCGCGCAGCTTGGCCTCGTGGCGGCGCCCGCCGAGGCGGTTGAGGATCACGCCGGCGATGCGGATGTTGCGGTCGAAAGCCTGATGGCCGAGGATCAGCGGCGCGATGCCGCGGGTCATGCCGCGTGCGTCGAGCACCAGGATCACCGGCAGGTCGAGCAGGCGGGCCAGCGCGGCATTGCTGTTCGAGCCATGGAGGTCCAGCCCGTCGTAGAGACCCTTGTTGCCTTCGACCAGGCAGACCTCGGCATCATGGCCGTGGCGGGCGAACTCGGCCTGCAGTTCGGCATCGGGCGAGAGGAAGAAATCGAGGTTGTAGCAGGGCCGGCCGGCGGCGACCGAGAGCCACAACGGATCGATGTAGTCGGGGCCCTTCTTGAAGGGCTGTACCGTGCGCCGGGGCTGGCCGTACTTGCCCGAACTCAGAGCGGCCGCGAGGCCGATGCTGACGGTGGTCTTGCCCGAGGATTTGTGCGCGGCTGAGATCAGGAAACGATGCATGGCACCCCGGCCGGGCGGCGGATTCAATCCGCGATGCTGCCGGCCGCTTCGATCTCGGCGAGGTCGTCCTGCGGCAGGAAATGCAGCACGCGTACGCCGATGATGGTCATGGTGAAGGCGATGCCCAAACCACCGACTGCCAGCAGGATTTCCGGCAGGCTGGCCGTGTAATGGTCGACCGCGCCGTCGAAGAAGCTGCTCTTGACGTTGTAGCCCGGGAAGATGTCGAGCGGGAAGGCCTGTCCGCCGATGATGAAGACGTGGAGCTGATAGTAGGCGCCGACGATCACCAGCAGGGCCGCCAGGTTGACCCACAGCGCCCGCGCCCGGGTGGCCGGGTGGAACAGCAGGGCCAGCGGCAGCAGGCTGCCGATCAGCACCTGGCCGATCCAGAAGGCGCCGGTGAATTCGCTGTCGAACAGGATGAAGTATTCGAAGGCGATGTTCTTGGCGAAATAGGCATTGACCAGATGGAGGATCGCCGTGCAGTAGAGCGTGGCGGCAACGAAGGTGGCCAGCAGGTTCTTCAGGCGCTGCAGGATCAGCGGCGGCAGGGTCATGCCGTTCCATGCATACATGGTCGCCTGCACGATGATGAATACAGCGAGGCCCCAGGCGAAGGACATGATGATGAACATCGGCGCCAGCAGCGCCGTGCCGTAGGCCTGGCGGGCGACCAGGAAAGCGAAGATGGAACCGGTGCCGCTGGTCAGCACAACGCGCCAGACGAAAGTCGCCAGGCCGGCGGCCTTCGAGTACGGGTTCATGCGGCGTTCCATCATGGTCCATAGATAGACCGCGACGAGGCCGTAGAACACCGGATAGAGAATCACGTTCCAGCCGAACACCGAAGTCGGATTGAAGTGCGTCGCCGCGACCATCAGCCGGTCGGCGCGGCCGAGGTCGAGCATGATGATGGCAAGGCCGCCACTGATCATGGCCAGCGCGAGCAGGCCCGAGAGCGGCGCCCGCGGCTTGTAGAGCACGCGGCCGAAGACCGATCCCATCGAGGCGACATTGAGCACGCCCGAGGCGGCCACGATCAGGAAGATGGCG
>JBAZOF010000259.1:0-3819 GCA_041648855.1 Sulfuritalea sp.
GCGACAACATTGCCATGACGGTGAAGCTGATTGCGCCGATCGCGATGGAAGAAGGCTTGCGTTTCGCCATCCGTGAAGGCGGTCGTACCGTCGGCGCCGGTGTCGTTGCCAAGGTCATCGAATAACAACGCGCAGCTTTAACAAGCGGGCGGCACTTCGAAACGAGGTGTCGCCCTGTAGTCTCTGCTGCAGGGGTGTAGCTCAATTGGCAGAGCGGCGGTCTCCAAAACCGCAGGTTGGGGGTTCGATTCCCTCCGCCCCTGCCAATGAATTGAAGCATTTGCGCAATAACTGACTATTTATGGCCGATAAACTCAAGTTCATGCTGGCATTGCTGCTGTTGGCGGCTGGTGTGGCTGGTTTCTACCTGCTGCGTGAGCAGCCGATGATCCTGCGCGTGCTGTCCGTATTCGCGGGCTTGGGCGCAGGTGTGGCCGTGGCGTGGTTTACCGAGCCGGGCCGGCGCTTTTTCGACTTCAGTCGGGAAGCGGTGGTGGAGACGAAAAAGGTTGTCTGGCCCTCGCGCAAGGAAACTATCCAGACCACCGGCATCGTGTTTGCCTTCGTGCTGGTCATGGCAATTGTGTTGTGGATGACTGACAAGGGCCTCGAATGGGTGCTCTACGACCTGGTTCTGGGCTGGAAAAAATCATGACTAAACGCTGGTACGTCGTTCACGCCTATTCCGGTTTCGAGAAATCGGTGCAGCGCGCCCTGATCGAGCGCATTACTCGCGCCGCAATGCAGGATAAGTTCGGCCAGGTCCTGGTCCCGGTCGAAGAAGTCATCGAAATGAAGAACGGCCAGAAGAGCATTTCCGAGCGGAAGTTCTTCCCCGGCTATGTGCTGGTCGAAATGGACATGGATGACGACTCCTGGCACCTCGTCAAGAGCACACCCAAGGTCACCGGCTTTGTAGGCGGCACCTTGACCAAGCCGACCCCGATATCGGCGAAGGAAGTCGCGAAGATCATGCAGCAGGTGCAGGAAGGTGTCGAAAAGCCTCGCCCCAAGGTGCTGTTCGAGGTGGGCGAGATGGTTCGCATCAAGGAAGGCCCTTTTACCGACTTCAACGGCAACGTCGAGGAAGTCAATTACGAAAAGAGCCGCCTGCGTGTCTCCGTGACCATATTCGGTCGCGCCACGCCTGTCGAACTGGAGTTTGCGCAGGTGGAGAAGGCATAGTTTTTACCGGCACCGCGGCGGTTTCCGCGGCAAGAGGAGCGCCAGTAGATGAATGAAAAATTCGCCGAACGCGCGCTAGGACTCACGTAGATAGGAGCCATCATGGCAAAGAAGATAATCGGTTACATCAAGCTGCAGGTACCGGCGGGCAAGGCCAATCCCTCGCCTCCCATCGGCCCGGCATTGGGCCAGCGCGGCCTGAACATCATGGAGTTCTGCAAGGCGTTCAACGCCCAGACCCAGGGCCTCGAGCCCGGTCTGCCGATTCCTGTGGTGATTACCGCGTTCGCGGACAAGAGCTTCACCTTCATCATGAAGACGCCGCCGGCGACCATCCTGATCAAGAAGGCCGCTGGAATTCAAAAGGGTTCGCCGAAGCCGCATACCGACAAGGTCGGCTCGATCACCAAGGCGCAGGCCGAGGAAATCGCCAAGGCCAAGATGAAAGACTTGACCGCTGCCGATCTTGAGGCGGCTGTACGCACCATCGCGGGTTCCGCCCGCAGCATGGGCATTACCGTGGAGGGCCTGTAATCATGGCAAAGACATCCAAGCGCGTGCAAGCGGTGCTCGCCAAGGTCGACCGCAGCAAAGCCTACCCTGTCAGCGATGCGCTGAGTCTGGTCAAGGAATGTGCAACCGCCAAGTTCGACGAGTCGATCGACGTCTCGGTGAATCTCGGCATCGACGCCAAGAAGTCCGATCAGTTGGTGCGCGGTTCCGTCGTCCTGCCTTCCGGTACCGGCAAGACCGTTCGCGTCGCCGTTTTCGCCCAGGGCGAGAAGGCTGAAGCCGCTCGTGCCGCCGGTGCCGATGTGGTCGGTTTCGACGACCTGGCCGCCGACGTCAAGGCCGGCAACATGAATTTCGACATCGTGATCGCGACGCCGGATGCCATGAAGGTGGTCGGTGCCCTCGGCCAGATTCTGGGCCCGCGCGGCCTGATGCCGAATCCGAAGGTTGGCACGGTGACCATGGACGTGACCACGGCGGTGAAAAATGCCAAGGCGGGTCAGGTGCAGTATCGCACCGACAAGGCCGGCATCATTCATTGCACCATCGGCCGCGCCTCGTTCAGCGTCGAAGCCCTGCAGACCAACCTTGCGGCTCTGATCGATGCCCTGCAAAAGGCCAAACCGACCGCGTCGAAGGGCCATTATCTGAAGAAAGTGTCGCTGTCCAGCACCATGGGCGCCGGCGTTCGCGTCGACCAGGCCAGCCTGGCGGCATAAGCATAGAAAACGAAGTTTCAGTGGAGGCTAATGCCGGCTGTATCGGCGTTAGCCGTAGTGGCCGTAACTAAAGAACTTTGGGCTGTTGCGCCGCTCGTGCTTTTGGCGAATGGCGCGGCAGGTTATCAAAGACCGCAGGTGTCCGTGAGGACTTAATTGTGGCGACGGAACATCGTCGCAAAGCCGGCGTAGATGGCGTTACCCGATGACGGAATTTCGGTTCCTGAATGAAGGTCGCCGTATCGCCAGCGCCGAGTTTTCGGCGCTGGGGTTTGACTAGGAGTTGACCGTGAGTCTCAATCTTGACGACAAGAAGACGGTAGTCGCCGAAGTATCCGCAGAAGTTGCGAATGCCCAGTCGATCATCGTCGCAGAGTACCGTGGTCTCGGAGTGGTTGATCTCACCGCATTGCGTGCCAACGCGCGCAAGTCCGGTGTGTACCTGCGTGTAGTAAAAAATACCCTGGTTCGTCGCGCCATTGCCGGCACGCCGTTCGAAGGCCTGTCTGCGAAGCTGGTTGGTCCCCTGATCTATGGAATTTCCAAGGATCCGGTGGCCGCTGCCAAGCTGCTCAACGACTTCGCCAAGGGTAATGACAAGCTCGCCATCAAAATCGGCGCAATGCCCAACTACGTCATGGACGTGGCTGGTGTCAAGGCACTGGCGACGATGCCGAGCCGCGAGGAGTTGTTGTCCAAGCTTCTCGGCACCATGCAGGCACCGATCACCCAGTTCGTCCGTACCTTGAACGAAGTCCCGACGAAGTTCGTCCGGGGCCTCGCCGCCGTGCGCGACGCCAAAGAGACTGCGTAATCGTTTTTCATTGAACCAAACATTCATTCAGGAGTTGTAATCATGGCTGTAAGCAAAGCTGAAATACTCGATGCCATCGCTGGCATGACCGTTCTCGATCTGTCCGAGCTGATCAAGGAAATGGAAGTCAAGTTTGGCGTTTCCGCCGCTGCGGCTGCTGTTGCCGCCGCTGCCCCGGCCGCCGCTGCGGCTGCCGTGGAAGAGCAGACCGAATTCACCGTGATGTTGCTGGCTGCGGGCGAAAAGAAGGTCGAAGCCATCAAGGTGGTGCGTGCTGCCACGGGCCTGGGCCTCAAGGAAGCCAAGGATCTGGTTGATGGCGCACCGAAGGCTGTCAAGGAAGGCATTTCCAAGGCTGACGCCGAAGCCCTCAAGAAGCAGCTTGAGGAGGCGGGTGCCAAGGTCGAAGTCAAGTAATCGCGATTCAATAGCGGGTTGGCGGCCTTGCCGCCAACCCGCTATTGGTCCTTGTCGAAACAGAAGTGTGTCGTACCTGTCGAGTTTCACCCCTTTGTACCTGATCCGGGGGTTACACGAGAGCGCTGAACCATTGTGCTTCAGCCCTGTCTTTTGACCTTCGACGTCTGA
>JBAZOF010000260.1:0-3790 GCA_041648855.1 Sulfuritalea sp.
GAGGCTCGGCAGAGACTCGGCCGTGGTTGCCCATGTCGCTGCCGCCATAGTGTGCCGAATCGGTGTTGATCCGCTCGACGTAGTCCTGGACCAGCGGTACGCCGAGGCGATAGTTGTGGCGCGGCACGGGAGTGAAGTTCAGTACCACCACCGCGAGGCGGCCGTCGCGGGAGCGACGCAGCCAGCTCACCACGGATTGATCGGCGTCATGGCAGTCGATCCACTGAAAACCTGCAGAGGAGAAATCGAGTTCATGCAATGCAGGTTCGCTCAGGTAAAGCTGGTTGAGTTCGCGCGTCAGAGTCTGCACGCCGGAATGGAAGGGATATTGCAGCAGATGCCACGGCATCTCTTCGCCCGCCCGCCATTCCCAGGACTGCCCTATCTCCGCACCCATGAACTGCAGCTTCTTGCCGGGCGCCGTCATCTGGTAGGCCAGCAACAGGCGCAGGTTGGCAAAGCGCTGCCACTCGTCGCCCGGCATTTTCCCCAGCAGGGAACTCTTGCCGTGGACCACTTCGTCGTGCGACAGGGGCAGCACGAAGTTCTCGGTGTAGGCATAGAGCTGGCCGAAGGTCAGCCGCTCGTGGTGGTAGCGCCGATGCACCGGATCCTGCTGCATGTATTCCAGCGTGTCGTTCATCCAGCCCATGTTCCATTTCATCGAGAAACCCAGGCCGCCGAGCCAGGTCGGACGCGACACCATCGGCCATGCGGTGGACTCTTCGGCAATGGTCAGCGCGCCGGGAAAGTCGGCATGCACCATTTCGTTCATCTCGCGCAGGAAGGCGATGGCTTCGAGGTTCTCGCGCCCGCCATGGATGTTCGGCGTCCACTCGCCGGCACGGCGCGAGTAGTCGAGATAGATCATCGATGCCACGGCATCGACGCGCAGGGCGTCGATGTGGAACTCGGACAGCCAGTAGCAGGCCGAGGACAACAGGAAGCTCCTGACCTCGTTGCGCCCGTAATTGAAGACATGCGTGCCCCAGTCGGGATGCATCTTCTGCTTCGGATCGGCGTGTTCATAGAGCGCCGTGCCGTCGAAATGGGCCAACGCCCAGTCATCGGCCGGAAAGTGCCCGGGAACCCAGTCGAGAATCACCCCGATGTTCGCCTGATGCAGGCTGTCGACCAGGAAGCGCAAGTCGTCGGCGCTGCCAAAGCGCGAACTCGGCGCGAAGAAGCCGGTGCATTGATAGCCCCAGGATTCGTCGAGCGGATGTTCCATCAGCGGCATGAATTCGACGTGCGTGTAACCCATCTCGGCAAGATAGGGCACCAGCCGTGCGGCCAGCTCGCGGTAGCTGTAGAAGCGCCCGTCGGGATGGCGCATCCAGCTGCCCAGATGCATCTCGTAGGTGCTCATCGGCGCCGACAGCCAGTCGCGCGCCTCTCGCGCCTGCATCCAGCCGCCGTCGTTCCAGGCATGGGTCGAACCAGGCGTCACGCAGCAGGCCGTGGCCGGACGCCGCTCGAAGCCGCGCGCATAGGGATCGGTCTTGAGTCGCAGCGCTCCGCTGCCGCGCACGCGCAACTCGAAACGATACAGCGTTCCGGCAGCGAGTTCGGGGATGAACAGTTCCCAGACGCCGGAGGCGCCCAGGGTCGACATCGGATGGACGCGGCCATCCCAGCCGTTGAAGGCGCCCACCACCGAAACACGTTCGGCATTCGGCGCCCAGACGCGGAAGCAGACGCCGGCCACGCCATCGCGAATTTCCGGCAGCGCGCCGAGGGTGCGCCACGCCTGACGCAAACGCCCGGCGTTGAACAGGTAGAGGTCATCGACCGGCGGTTGCGGCGGGAAGGCATAGGGGTCGTATTGCATCACCCCATCGACATTCAGCCGCCACGGCCGCGGCGGCGGGGAAGTGCCCTGCCACTCGAACAGTGCCGAGCTGCTGCGGCGTTTCAGCGGCGCCCATTCGCCGCCGGCCAGTTCCAGCGCGACCGATTTCGCGTGCGGGCGGAACACCCGCAGACGCCAGCCCGCACCGGCGGCATGGAGACCCAGCACGGAAAATGGATCATGTTCTCGCGCTTCGAGCAGCGCGGCGCAGGCGGAGTCGGGCATAGGTATATATTCAGAGAGTTTTTTTGCTATCGTGCGGATTGTAGCCGCATCGGAGAAATCACCATGCAATCGATTGTAGAACAAGGCGGCACCTGCACCATTCAGCGGGCAGGCACCACGGGAGCGAGTCCATGCAGCTAAGCGAGCTTACGCGCAGCACCTTCGGCATTGTGCTGGCCGGCGGGCGCGGCAGCCGCCTGATGCAACTCACCGACTGGCGCTCGAAACCGGCGGTGCCTTTCGGCGGGAAATTCCGCATCATCGACTTCACCCTGTCCAACTGCGTCAATTCCGGCATTCGCAAGATCGGCGTCGCCACGCAGTACAAGGCGCAGAGCCTGATCCAGCACCTGCAGCGCGGCTGGAGCTTTCTCGACGGCCGCTTTCACGAGTTCATCGACATCCTGCCGGCGCAGCAACAGGTCAGCGAGAACTGGTATCAGGGCACGGCCGATGCCGTATTCCAGAATCTCGACCTGATTCGTCGCAGCCGGCCCAAGTATGTGCTGGTGCTTTCCGGCGATCACGTCTACAAGATGGACTACCGTCGCATGCTGGCGGAGCATGTCGAGCGGCAGGCCGATCTCAGCGTGGCCTGCATCGATGTGCCCCTGATGGAGGCCAGCAGCTTCGGTGTCATGCACGTCGACGACCACCAGCACGTTGTGGCTTTCGTCGAGAAACCGGCGAACCCGCCGCCGATGCCCGGCCGTCCGGACCGCGCCCTGGCCAGCATGGGGGTGTATATCTTCAATGCCGACTTCCTCTATGAGCAACTGATCCGTGTGCACGACGACCCCCGCTCGTCACACGACTTCGGCAAGGACGTCATTCCGCATTGCGTCGAGCGCTATCGCGTGTTCGCCCACAACTTCGCCAACTCCTGCGTCGGCATGGACAGCACCGGGATTCCCTACTGGCGTGACGCCGGCACCATCGACGCCTACTGGGAAGCCAACATGGAGCTGACCAAGGTCACCCCCGAACTCAATCTCTATGACGACGACTGGCCGATCTGGACCCACCAGGAACAGTTGCCGCCGGCCAAGTTCGTCTTCGACGACGAAGGCCGCCGCGGCATGGCCGTCGATTCCCTGGTCTCGGGCGGCGACATCATCAGCGGCGCCGTCGTGCGCAAGACGCTGCTGTTCTCGCGCGTGTATGTGCACAGCTACGCCGAAATCGAGGAGTCGGTGATCCTGCCCGATGTGCACGTCGGCCGCCATGCCAAGCTGCGCCGGGTGGTCATGGACAAGCACTGCCGGATTCCGGAAGGCATGCTGATCGGTTACGATAGCGCCGCCGATCGCCAGCGCTTCCATGTCACCGAGAACGGCATCACCCTGGTAACGCCGGAAATGCTCGGCCAGCAGGCCCATCACATAAGATGACTTTCAAATTGAAAGTCATCAAGGCCAATATGGCCCCCCAACCCCGTTCCACGGCCGACTTTGCACAGCCGGCCGGCTGCGGCGGCGCAAAGCGGTGCTTTGCGAAACCCCGCCTTCGCCCCCCGCCCCGGGGTGGGGGCCAGGTTTTGCTCGCTGCGCTCGATCATATGGACAACTCCCCCATTCACCCGGTTTTGGTCTCACCCCGAGCATGAAAACCCTCGACCTCGTCTTTCTCTGGCACATGCACCAGCCGGACTACCGCGACCACGGCGCGACCAAATTCGGCGCTGGCGATGCGGCGACGGGCGAATTCGTCCTG
>JBAZOF010000261.1:0-3752 GCA_041648855.1 Sulfuritalea sp.
CCGATGGCCAGCAGGGGCGCGGCAAGCGCAGCGTTGGCGCCGAACAGTTGCTGCGCCAGGCGCGAAAGGGTCACGAGAAAGGCGGCGCCGAACAGGACCGAAGCGAGCCGGGCGGCGTCGTGCCATGGCAGCAGCCATCCCAGCAGCTTGCCGCTGAGCGCCGCGATCCAGTGATAAAGGGGTGGCGTAACCAGCCACGGGTCGCCAGCGATGCGCGGCACCAGCCAATCGCCCCCGGCCATGCCGAAAGCGACACCGAGGTGCATGGCGTCTTCGGCTTTCCATGGAGCGTGTCCCACGGTCCCGGCCAGCAGCCAGATCCCGCACAGGACAAATGTGCCGTAGCGCGCCAGGCGGGGCGCGGGAGCGTGGTCGCGGTCGGTCAGGTCAGGCACGGTGCGAGCTTACCCGGGAAGCGGTCGCGGAGGCGGAGTCCGTGCGCCGCAAAACAAAAGGCAGCCCGCAGGCTGCCCTTTTTGCGCTGCTTGCTGCGCTGGCGCAGATTCAGGCCGCCTTCTTGCTGTACTTCTGACGGAAGCGCTCGACGCGTCCGGCGGTGTCGACGATCTTCTGCTTGCCGGTATAGAACGGATGGCAGGCGGAGCAGACTTCGATATGCAGCGGCTTGATGCTGGTCGAGCGGGTAGTGAACTTGTTGCCGCAACTGCAGGTAACTTCGATGTCACCGTAGGTCGGGTGGATGGCGTCTTTCATTTCGATATCCTTTTGGTCGCAGGCGCGGTTCGTGGATTTGGCGAACCGACAGAACGCGGCATTATCCGCTAATTTCGGCTTGTGTGCAATCAGCGCTGACGCATGGCGTCGAAGAACTCGCCGTTGTTCTTGGTCGCCTTGACCTTGTCCAGCAGGAACTCCATGGCTTCCATGTCGTCCATGTTGTACAGGAGCTTCCTCAGGATCCACATCTTCTGCAGCACGGCCGGAACCAGCAGCAGTTCTTCGCGGCGGGTGCCTGAACGATTGACGTTGATCGCCGGATAGACGCGCTTCTCGGCCATCTTGCGGTCGAGGTGGATTTCCATGTTGCCGGTACCCTTGAACTCCTCGTAGATCACGTCGTCCATGCGCGAGCCGGTTTCGATCAGCGCGGTGGCGATGATGGTCAGCGAGCCGCCTTCCTCGACGTTGCGGGCGGCGCCGAAGAAGCGCTTGGGTTTCTGCAGCGCGTTGGCATCGACGCCGCCGGTAAGCACCTTGCCCGAGGCCGGTTGCACCGTGTTGTAAGCGCGCGCCAGGCGGGTGATCGAGTCGAGCAGGATGACCACGTCGCGCTTGTGTTCGACCAGGCGCTTGGCCTTCTCGATGACCATTTCGGCGACCTGGACGTGACGCGTGGCCGGTTCGTCGAAGGTCGAGGCAACGACTTCGCCCTTGACGGTGCGGGTCATTTCGGTGACTTCTTCGGGACGCTCGTCGATCAGCAGGACGATCAGCGTGACGTCGGGATGGTTGGCGGTAATGGCCTTGGCAATGTGCTGCATCAGCACGGTCTTGCCCGCCTTGGGCGGCGATACGATCAAGCCGCGCTGACCCTTGCCGATCGGCGCGATCATGTCGATGACTCGACTGGTGATGTTCTCGTCGCTGCGGATGTCCCGTTCCAGCAGCATGTGGTTGGTCGGGTGCAGCGGCGTCAGATTCTCGAACAGAATCTTGTGTTTCGAGGCTTCGGGCGACTCGCCGTTGACGCGGTCCACCTTGACCAGCGCGAAATAACGCTCGCCTTCCTTGGGCGCGCGAATCTCGCCTTCGATGGTGTCGCCGGAACGCAGGTTGAAGCGGCGCACCTGGCTCGGGCTGATATAGATGTCGTCGGTGCTCGCGAGGTAGGACGCCTCGGGCGAACGCAGGAAGCCAAAACCGTCGGGCAGGAT
Organism: Sulfuritalea sp.; assembly: GCA_041648855.1. GTDB lineage: Bacteria > Pseudomonadota > Gammaproteobacteria > Burkholderiales > Rhodocyclaceae > Sulfuritalea. The sequence continues at coordinate 1,896 of JBAZOF010000261.1, forward strand.
TTCCAGCACGCCGTCACCGAAGATGGTTTCGCCCTTCTTGGCCTGGTTTTTCAGCAGGGCGTACATCAGGTCCTGCTTGCGCAGCCGGTTGGCGTTTTCGATGTTGTCGGCGGCCGCCATCTCCAGCAACTGGCTGACGTGATGGGTTTTTAGCTCGGATAGGTGCATGGACTACCTGCGCAGAAATACCGGCGGGACGCCGGAACTGGGGGGTGTAGGGGATGAATTCAGGAAAGAATTCGATCAGGAAGGGAACTGAATCGGCGCCCTTGCGGCTGGTGCGCGGCTGGCGCGCCGGTCTTGTTGCTGGGCGGCCCGGAATCAGACTCCGGGCCGAAATGTAACGGGATCAGAGATTGCTGTCAATGAATGCAGTGAGTTGCGATTTCGACAGGGCGCCGACTTTTTGCGCCTCGACGTTGCCGCCCTTGAACAGCAACAGCGTCGGAATGCCGCGGATGCCGAACTCGCCGGGAACCTTCGGATTGTCGTCGATGTTCAGTTTGGCCACGCGCAGCTTGCCGGCATAATCCTTGGCCACTTCGTCGAGAATCGGGGCGATCATCTTGCAGGGGCCGCACCATTCGGCCCAGAAGTCGACCAGAGTGGGTATGGCGGAGTCGAGCACTTCGGCTTTGAAAGTGCTGTCGGTGACATGGTTAATGTGTTCGCTCATGGATTCCTCGGGGATTTTTGCGTTCCGGTTGGCGCGTCTGCGGCCGGGTGTCGCGATGGATTGCAGCGAAGCGTCGCTGGCATGAGCGAATCCTAGCAAAAAAAATCGGCGATGGCGAACTCGGGCTGGTGCGAACAGCACGCGGCGATGGTACATTGTCCCTAAAAACCGGAGCCCCCATCATGACTTATGTCGTCACCGAAGCCTGCGTCAAATGCAAATACACCGACTGCGTCGATGTATGTCCTGTCGATTGTTTCCATGAGGGACCGAACTTCCTGGCGATCGATCCCGAGGAGTGCATCGACTGCACGCTGTGCGTTGCCGAATGTCCGGTAGAGGCCATCTTTGCCGAGGATGACGTGCCAAAGGGGCAGGAACATTTCACTGCGTTGAATGCCGAACTGGCAAAGATCTGGCCGGTCATCATCGAACGCAAGGAGCCGCCGGCCGACGCCGACGCATGGGCGGGAAAGCCCGGGAAACTCGACTTGCTGGAGCGCTGAAACTACATGTCCGGCAACACGTTCGGTTCGCTTTTCTGCGTCACTTCATTCGGTGAATCCCACGGTCCGGCGATCGGCTGCGTGGTCGATGGCTGTCCGCCGGGCCTCGAAATCTCGGCAGCGGAAATCCAGCTCGACCTCGATCGGCGGAAACCCGGGACCTCGCGCCACGTGACCCAGCGCCGCGAATCGGATACGGTCGAGATCCTCTCCGGCGTCTACGAGGGGCGCACCACGGGTACGCCGATCGGCCTGCTGATCCGCAACGAGGACCAGCGCAGCAAGGACTACGGCAATATCGCCGAAATGTTCCGGCCGGGCCATGCCGACTACACCTATTGGCAGAAGTACGGGATTCGCGATCATCGCGGCAGCGGTCGCGCCTCGGCGCGCGAGACGGCGGTGCGCGTCGCCGCCGGCGCCATCGCCAGGAAATGGCTGCAGCAGCGCTACGGCGTGACGGTGCGCGGCTGGATGAGCCAGCTGGGAAGCATAGCGATTCCATGGCAGGACGAGGCGGCGATCGACACCAATCCCTTCTTCGCGCCCAATGCCGGGATCGTTGCCCAACTCGAGGAGTACATGGATGCCCTGCGCAAATCGGGTGATTCCGTCGGCGCGGAAGTCACCGTCGTGGCGCGCGGCGTGCCGGTCGGCTGGGGCGACCCGGTGTAT
>JBAZOF010000262.1:0-3738 GCA_041648855.1 Sulfuritalea sp.
ACTCCAGGCGCTGGTCACCGAAGGCCTGGTCGACGAGGTGATCCGCCAGCTGATGAGCGGCAAGGAAGCCACCGTCTATATCGTGCGCTGCGGCGAAGAGATCCGCTGCGCCAAGGTTTACAAGGACCTCAAGCAGCGCAGCTTTCGTAACAACACCTCGTATCAGGAAGGCCGCAGGACCAAGAACAGCCGCCAGGCGCGGGCGATGGAGAAGGGCAGCCGCTACGGACGCCAGATGCAGGAGGAAGCCTGGCAAAGCGCCGAGGTCGATGCCCTGTACCGGCTGGCCGCCGCCGGCGTGCGCGTGCCGCAGCCGCATATCTGTCACGAGGGCGTGCTGCTGATGGATCTGGTGACCGATGCCGACGGCCATCCGGCGCCGCGCCTCAACGACATCGAACTATCGGCCGAACAGGCACTGGAATTTCACGCCGGGCTGCTCAAGCAGGTGGTGCGCATGTTGTGCGCCGGGATCATCCACGGCGACCTGTCCGAATACAACATCCTGGTCGGCAGCGACGGTCCCGTCATCATCGACTTGCCGCAGGCCGTCGACGCGGCCGGCAACAGCAACGCCGGCCCCATGCTGGAGCGCGACGTCGCCAACCTGGCGAGCTACTTCGGCCGCTTCGCACCCGAGCTGGACGGCACGGAATACGGCAAGGAAATCTGGCGGCTCTACCAGGCCGGCAGCCTGAGCCCCGACAGCGAACTGACGGGCCGCATCGAAATCGAGCATCGCATTGCCGATGTCGACGCCGTACTCGAAGAGGTCAAGCTGGCGCTGCAGGCGGAAGAGCGCCGCCGCCTTTACCAGGCCGGCTGATCGCCGCATCGCCAGCGCCGACTTTTCATGCCCGACGAAATCATCGCCATCACGCGCCAATGGCTGGAACGCGCGGTCATCGGCCTCAATCTCTGTCCCTTCGCCAAGGGCGTGCACGTCAAGGGCCAGATTCGCTATGTCGTCAGCGCGGCGCAGACGGAAGATGCCTTGCTCGACGATCTCGAACGCGAGCTTAAATTCCTCGTGGAGACCGCGGCCGAAGACACCGACACCACGCTGCTCATCACGCCTGATGTGCTGACCGACTTCGACGATTTCACCAACTTCCTTGATCTTGTGGAAGTCGTGCTGCGCACCCAGGGCCTGGTCGGCGTGCTGCAAGTGGCGAGCTTTCATCCGGACTATGTCTTTGCCGATGCGGAAGTCGACGACATTGCCAACCACACCAATCGCGCGCCCTACCCGACGCTGCACCTGATTCGCGAGGCCAGCCTGGCCCGCGCCACGGCCGCCTTTCCCGATGCCGCGGACATCTACGAGCGCAACATCGAAACCCTGCGCGAGCTGGGGCTCGACGGCTGGCGCTCGCTCGATGTCGACCCGCCGAAGAAACCCGGGGGCGAGTCGTGACCACCAAAGCGGAATTCCTGCTGCGCGATGACGAGGTAGAAATCACCGCGATTCGTGCCCAGGGCGCCGGCGGGCAGAACGTCAACAAGGTGTCGAACGCGGTCCACCTGCGTTTCGACATCCGCGCATCGTCGCTGCCCGACGAGATCAAGGCACGCCTGCTGCAAGTCAAAGACCAGCGCATCAGCGCCGACGGCGTCGTGGTGATCAAGGCGCAGCAATACCGCAGCCTCGAGCGCAACACCTTCGCCGCGCTGGAGCGGCTGCGCGAACTGATCGCCGCGGCTGCCTTCATTCCCGTCGCGCGCCGCGCCACCAAGCCGACGCGCAATTCGCAGAAGCGCCGCGTCGACAGCAAGGTCCTGCGCGGAAAAGTGAAGGCGCAGCGCGGCCGCGTCAGCGAATCGTGATCAGCCGTGCCGCTCGATGTCGCGCAGCGAGATCGAATAGGCGTGCCGCATCTGCTCGTCGCCATAGCGATGGGTGCTGCCGACTGGGCAACTGACGCGCGCGACGCAGGTCGCCTTGCAGCGTGACGAGGCTTCCCGGCGATAGGCGATGCACTTGTCCAGCGCGAAGCTGCCGCCATCCATCGCTCCGGCCGGGCAGGCAGCGATGCAAGGTCTGTCCGCGCAGCGAGCGCAGGGTGATTCGCTTTGCAGCGGCCGGCTCGGCTCGAGGTCGGTATCCGCCAGCAGCACCACGCGATAGGCGAACCACGTTCCCCAGTCCTGGTTGATGCCGAGCATGAAGGGCGACGCATGGTGCCAGCCCGCGATGCTGCCCAGCGCCTGCAGGTCCGCCGGAATGTCGCCGGGGTAGATGATCTCGCCGGCCGTGTCGGGGAATTGCTGCGTAAACCATTGCCCGACCGTCCTCACGCTGAAGTCATCGATCGGGTTTTCCGAGCGGATACCGGAAGCCTTGACCGCTTCCCACAAGCTTCTGCCGCCATGACCGATCAGGATCAGCTGGCGATAGCGATGGTTCGGATCGTAGCGGCGGCGGAGTGCAGCGACCGCGTCCGCGGGCAGCTGGCCCAGATTGAACACAGCTTGCAGGTTGAGGCCCGCGCCATTCAGCACGGTGAAGTCGCCAACGCTCATGCGCCGTCGATCTGCGCCAGTGCCTGTTCGATCACGCCCGAGTCGGCGGGCCGCACCAGGCGCGCCACTTCCTGGCCCTGGCGCAGGAACACCAGCGTCGGCCAGAGCTTGACGCGGAAGGTACGCCCGAGGCGGCGGCCCGGACCGTCTTCGATCTTGATGTGGCGCACTCCGGGATGCCGGGCGAAAGCCTCCGCGATTAGGGGCTGGGCGGCGCGGCAGTGACCGCAGTGGGCCGCGCCGAATTCGACGACCGTGGGTTCTGCGAGTGCGTCGATTTCGTCGCGCGAGGGTTCAACAATGGAATTCATGGCGGGCTTCTCGTGGTTTCTTCGGCGTGATTTGGCGTCATCCGGCTGCGGCATTTACATCTTGATGCGGAAGGTTTTTGCGATCAATTCCAGGGCCTCGGGGCTGTCCCATTCCTTGGCGCCGTAATGCTTCGCGAGGACGCGGCCCTGCGGATCGACCAGCAGCGTCAGCGGCAGGCGGTCGGCGCCGAGCATGTTTTCGAGGAACAGCCGGGTGTCGATGAAATGGCTGAAGCTGGTCTTGTATTGGTGCAGGAAGGCCGTCGCCTTGTCGCGGTAGTCATCGGTGGAAATGCCGATCACCGTGAATTTATTCCCGCCGCGGCGCGCGAGCCTTTCCAGCGAGCCCATTTCCGCCCGGCAGGGGCCGCACCAACTGGCCCAGACATTGATGATCAGCGGCTTGCCGCGGAACTCGGACAATTCGCGCGACGGCCCGGACAGCCCCTGCATCGGCGCCGGGCGCAGCACGCCGCCGATCGGAACTTCGCCGGGGGTTGCCGCCGAGGCGAGGGTGGCCGTTCCTAGCAGGCCGAGCAGCACCAACGAGAGAAATAATTTCATGGCCCAAGTTTACCAGTCGCCGCTGCGCCGACAGAGGCGTAGACTTTCCCGGTGTCCGGGAATTGATCCGCTGCAAAACAACGAACGGAGGTGAAAAATGGCCAAGCGCTCCTACCCCCTGTCCAAGGTCTACGGCCTGCTCGAACCGGGCCCCGTGGTGCTGCTCAGCACGGCACACAAGGGCAAGTTCAACGTCATGGCGATGTCGTGGCACATGATGATGGAGTTCGAGCCGCCGCTCGTGGGCTGCCTCGTCGGCGGCAGCCACCTCATCTTCGAGGCGCTGATGGCGACGCGGCAATGCGTGATCAACATCCCGACCGCGGACATCGCCGACAAG